>JAVWBH010000362.1:0-2849 GCA_036649595.1 Bacteroidales bacterium | reverse complement strand
CTCAAAGGGCTTACGATCTTGCAAGTACATTTACCGGATTATATGAAGAAGAAAGATTATATGATCCGTCGGGATTATATACCTGCTGGAACGGCCGCAAGTCATAAACAGCTACGATCGGGTTTGTAAACTGCGACTCGGATTGCGAGTTTTTGATATCAGAAACCGATCCGCTGGCCTGTACTCCCCACGACAATACCTTGCCGGTTGAAGACAAATTCATACGGCCAGAATAACGCCGCATACCGGTATTGATAAGGATACCCTCCTGATCGAAATAGCTACCACTTACGAAATAAGATAATCCGTCTTTGCCGCCTTGCACATCAACATTATACTCCTGATTAACGCCGGTTTGCAATACTTCCTGCAACCAGTCTACACTCTTCGTATTCTCATCATATTTGTAAGATGCATACATATCCTGCAAGGCATCCGCCTGTGTTGCATAATCTTCGGGGTATTTTTTCCAAAGGGCTTCAGACCAGATCTCATTATAGCGTTTCAGATTTACCGTACGGTAGTTTGAATCGAGACCGGCTATTTTTGAAAAACCTGCTTTTCCTGAAAAATTCACCGTCGCAGCGCCGGCTTTCCCTTTTTTGGTGGTGATGACGATCACCCCGTTTGCGGCGCGCGCTCCATAAATAGAGGTAGCCGTAGCATCCTTTAATACGTTGATGCTCTCAATATCGTTGGGGTTGATGTTGGCCAGAGGTGAAGCAGCCATTTGTCCGGTCCCTACCCCCGAGTAGCTTCCTAACTTATCGGTAAACATCGGCATCCCGTCAATTACATAAAGAGGTTCCGTACCTGAATTGATAGACCCCGTACCGCGAATCGATACCGAAGCAAACTGGCCCGGCTGGCCGCCGGCATTATTCATCTGAAGTCCGGCTACAGAGCCCTGAAGCGACTTCATAAAGTTTCCGTCTGTTTTATTTAATAGATCTTCTCCTTTTACAGTCTGTGCCGATCCGGTAAAAGCCGCTTTTTTGGTTATACCGTATCCCGTTACAACCACTTCTTCCAATGCCTGCGTATCCGCATGAAGCACGATCTTCATATCGGGCTGAGCCTTCACTTCCTGTGGAGCCATACCGATATAAGAAATGATTAACGTGTGGTTTTTTTGATCCAGATCAAGCGAGAACTTACCATCGAAATCTGTTACTGTTCCAATTGTAGTCCCCTTCACTATTACTGACGCCCCAATTACAGGCTCGCCATCTTCACTCGAAATGATAGTTCCTGATACGACGTGATTCTGCGCATAAGAAATACTTGTGCAACAAATCATCGCCGCAGAAAATGCGGAGAATTTCTTCATAATGATTTAGACTAAATAAATAAAATATGTTACCTCATAGATATGGAATGGGAAGAAAGAAAATGCAAACGTCGTATATTTATTCAGCAAACAAAAAAATATAAGCAACTGCGATTAAGCAACCCACAGGATTCAAATTTCCTGTATTTTCCAATTATTTAAAACAAATGTATAGCAAAACATCCATATTAGCAAATTTTATGTACTGACAAATAATTTATAACAAATCAAAATCATATTATATTTATACACCGATATTAATTCATTTTTTTATTTAGCCTGATTATTAAGAAGATAAAAACGTATATTTTTTGCAAAAAATACAATGTTAAAAACACAACATCTTTTATAAACCGCAAAAAAAATATCGCTTTGAATTTCAAAACGATATTTTTCCGATCTAAAAAAGATCATATTCACAGGAATCTGTTAACATTCGGGAGATGTCGTACCGTTAGCGGGCATATTCACATTCATCTTTTCATATTTATATCCCAGTTGTTTCAGTTCGATTGAAACACCCAGTAGAAACATCACCTTAACCGAATAGGCAAAAATATGGAAAGCATCCGCACTCTGCGGCTCGATATCTTCTCGCCGAATCATGGTCAATACGGTTTGGGCACAACTCCTCATCAAATCTTCTATGGCCTTATATTCGGGCGAATCCAATTTCAAACCCAACATATCCTCTGCCACATGCTCATCGAGCGCATCGAAGCCCCGCGGCCCGGCAAAATCCTGATACAGATCCGTACGGTCTTTGTACTTATCCCAGTCTGTATCCCACAGTTTGGCCATTCCCATTCCGATATACCCGGCCCAGGCAATTGCCACAGTGGGGTAAGCCTGAATTTCAGGGACGGCATGCACCATGTATTCGGGCGCCATTTCGTTCCATTTATCTTCTAATTCTTCCGCAACGAGCAAATGCCCGTTTAGAAAACCTTTTTGTGTACACTGACTGACCAGCAGGTCGGTCAGGTTCGACATGTACTTTAAAAAATACTCTTTCTTATCCATACCGTTTACAGGAATATTAATTACGTATATTTATTTATATGAAACCGCCATAACTCGCCTACAGCAGAAATACCCAACAAAGGATATATAAGTGAAACAAAGATACGGCGAATTTGACCGAAGTTGAAATAAAAAAAGCCCCCGAATAAAATTGACTGTCGGAAAAGAGAGATGGCAGTTTGCCGGAAAAGAGATCCTATAACGTTTTTTTTACTTATAATATTGTCTATTAGCATAAAAAGATATACTTTTGCGCACTGATTCCGTGTAGGGCATAAAGAGGTAGCTTAAAAGAAGCTGAGAAAAAACCCGCCTTCCGGAGGTAACCTGTATAAAAGTTTATAACAGATGTACGTAATCGTTGAGATTCAGGGACAGCAGTTCAAAGCAGAAGCTGGAAGAAAACTGTATGTTCACCACATTGCAGAAGCTACACAAGGTACTGAAGTAGTATTCGACAAAGTGCTTCTTGCAGACAAAGATGGCGTAGTAACCG
>JAVWBH010000361.1:0-2865 GCA_036649595.1 Bacteroidales bacterium | reverse complement strand
TACGCGTGGTCGGCATACCAAACACATCCACATTACCCAATGCATTCTGAGTAGACAATGAAGTATCCGGATCGATCGGTGCTTTTTTATACAGGAAGAATAAGTTACGTCCGTTAGCCGAAAGCGTCAGGTTCTTAAATTGGCCGAACAGATTCTGGAATGTATATCCGAACGAAATTTCACGCATCCGGAAATTAGTCCCGTCATATACATAGTTTTTACCCAACGGAGTCGCGCCTCCGATAGAAGTATAATAAGCCTCGAGCGATGTGATTCGTCCGTCCGGCATCACTACCCCCGGTACCTGTTCCCCTTTTTTATTTGTCCAGATAATATTTTCGCGTTCCGCTTTCAATCGCATATCAGCCGTATGCTGCGACACACCGTAGTAATCGAGGAATCCCTCTGTAAAAGACACGATCTTACCGCCGATTTTACCGTCGATTAGGAACATGAAATTGAAATTTTTATAGCTGAATGTATTGCTCCATCCCAGATAATATTTCGCATTCATATTACCTAGATACTCGGTCGAGTTACCCTGGTCGAGTGATGGTTTACCACTTGTTTTATTGATACGAATGTTTCCGTCCTTATCCCGCAAGAAGTCAGTGGCATATAAATCGCCATACGACCCGCCTGGCATAAATTTAACTTTCAAACCGCTCGAATTCCCCAAATCGTATTCAAGCAGCAAATCCTTACCATCCTGCTTCTTCGCCGTAGTCTTGATCGTATTGTCGTTATAAGAGAAGTTAAGCCCTGTTTTCCATGTAAAATCATTATTCGGAGCTAGGATATAAGAGGCCGATACCTCTACCCCTTGATTCAATACTTTTCCGGAGTTTACAAATACGGTTTTACCACCCGAACCTCTATAGCTCATAAACTGATTTTCCATCAATGCATGATAATAGGTAAAATCCACATTAAATGCACGATTAAACATATTCAGTTCAAAACCGGTTTCCAACGAATGGGTGGTTTCCGGTTTCGGATCTTTAAAGTCTGTAATTCCCGACATGACGTATGCTCCTGTTGCCGGATTACGGGTCGCCGACTTCAAGAATAGGCTTCCCGGGATAGAGTTACCCACTACCGAATAAGACAAACGCAATTTCAATCCGTTGATCAATTCCGGCATATCCACCAAATTGGCAACCTGCGTATTCGCTCCCACCGAGTAATACGAGAAGTGGGTTGGCATATTTTTAAACTGTGTAAACGCACGATACCAGTCGATACGGTAACTACCGTCAATCGTCACATAATCTTTGTAACTGGCATTTCCCGTACCAAACAAAGAGCATTCCCAATCGTGGGCAGAAAGACCACCCCCGGTGATATCACTACCGTATCCGCCATTCATATAGATATCTTTCAGCGCAAACTGATTAAACGAAAAGTCTTCCTGATACAACTGACCCGACGAAGCAGCGGGTGTCAGCTTCCAGTAATTCGATTTAGAGCGCATCATGCTCCCCCCACCGTTTACATTAAAGTTATAGTCGCCAATCACTTTATAGTAGCTTAATAAGAAGTCGCCATAAAATTCGCGGCTGTATTCGTAATTCCAGATCAGACGCCCACGCTCACTCATGCTCGAAGGCAACATCGTAGTCGCCGTTTGGCGTGACTCGTTCGTTGCATTCGCATAATCGTAACGCAAACGTGCCTGCAAATCCAATCCTTTCAGAATAGAATAGGTAAATCCTACATTCCCTAAGAAGTGGTTTGTTTCCGATTTTCCGGTATTGCGGTAAATCGACCACCACGGGTTATTCTGCCCGTTCGCATTCTGAAGATACCATGACTGCATCTCACCGGTCAATGTGGTCTGAATCGATCCCAAAACATTTTCGCCGGCTTCATTCTTCTGAAAAACCTGATATGGGCTTGTCGTCCAGCTCCCCTGTTGGGCAAAATTCTTCCGATAGTAATTCAAATCGGCATTACGTGCCGAAGTGTATAAATTGGCCAACGTTGAGTACATACCACCGCCTCCGGGACGATTCTTGATATACTGAGCGATATAATTGGCCGATACATTGATCTTTAGTTTATTTTGGAAAAACGAGAAATTTTCACGCATCGTCATGTTATGGCGCGAAAAGAAGTTATTCGGTAAGATTCCGTTGGCAGTGGTATTTCCATACGAAAAATAAGACTGTACTACTTCAGTCCCTCCGCTGAAAGAAACCGTATTGTTCAGGTTGGTTCCGGTACGGAAGAAATCAGCCATATCATACGGTTGATTCGTCAGTCGTTGATCACTGTATAGGGGGTTGAGCTCATCTGCGCTCATGTCTGCCAATTTGCCACCCCAACTGCTTTGCTGGATATAATAACCGGCCTCTTTATTTCCTTTTACCTGACTACCGTAAATATTCTGTATTTTAGGAAGTACCAAGGGTTTTTCAAAAGTCGTACTACTCGACAAGCTGATTCGCATCGCCCCTTGCTGTCCTTTTTTAGTGGTAATCATCAATACCCCGTTCGAAGCCGCGCTACCATACAAAGCTGCCGCATTGGCCCCTTTCAGTACGGTGATACTTGCGATATCATCCGGATTCAGTTGCGAAAGCGCATCACCACCTTCACCGCCGCCGGCCATCAACTCGGCGCCCCCAGCACCCATATCCAGCTGTCCCGACACCTTATTCGACATCGGCACCCCGTCTACCACGATAAGCGGACTGTTGTTACCCAGGATTGACGAGTTTCCGCGTAATAATATCTTTGATGCACTTCCCGCTCCTCCGGCATTAGGCGTAATCACCAATCCGGCGGTTTTTCCCTGCAATGAATTGACAAGATTGGTTTCTTTGGCACGGGTCAGTTCGTTTCCCCCCACCGTTTGAGTGG
>JAVWBH010000360.1:0-2873 GCA_036649595.1 Bacteroidales bacterium | reverse complement strand
ACGATCCTGTAAAATGCAAGAAGAGAGATCCGCACGTATTCAATTTATCGATTTGGCAAAAGGCTTTTGCATATTGGCCGTATTATGGTATCATGTAAGGTTCGATATGCCAGCCAGCACGATCGAATATACGATGAGAAACGTGCGGATGCCTCTTTATTTTTTTCTGTCGGGATTATTTTTCAAGACTTATTCGGGGTTTTCAGAGTTTACACTCCGCAAAGTGAATAAATTGCTGGTGCCTTTCGTTTTCTTTTTCCTGATATCCTATATGGCGGGAGTAATATGCCATTTCCTGGGTTTTTATGAGAAAGGAATTATCCAGGATCCGTTCGAATGGACTATTATTTTTGAAATGTTCTGGAAAGAACGTTATACCTACAATGCGCCGATCTGGTTTTTCGTATCGTTATTCGAAGTATCGGTAGGCTCTTATTTTCTGATTGAAAAACTAAAAAGCAATTATACGAATCTGATTATCGCCGGCTTCCTGTGTGGCTCTATCGGCTTCGGATTGAATTATATGGGCATTGACCTGCCATTGCATGTGGATACGTCGTTACGCTACATGCCTTTTTTCATGATCGGATATGTGGTTAAACAGAGAAGTCCTCTTCTTTATCCGAACCCGTATGACAAATATATTCCATTGGCTTTACTGGCGTTAGGAACACTTACTTACCTGCTTGCTCCTGCAGAACCACTCGATAACGTGTTGTTTCACTATATCTCCGGATTAAGCGGCATCCTTTTTGTTATTCTGCTATCCAAAAAGCTGGTACAAATACCGGTCATCTCTTACATTGGCCGTTACTCGTTGGTGGTATTGGGGACGCACACCTTCCTGGTGGGGCCGCTGCGCTATGTTTTTTCACGGATCATCCCGAACCAGGAGATGATGTTCGTAGCGACATGGATAGCAATCATTGCCATTTCGATGGGCATCATTCCGATACTCATCAAACTATTCCCGACCTTCCTGGCTCAGAAAGATCTGATTCCGGTAAAGAAACAGACAAAAATCGCTACCCAGCCTTTTTAATTAATCACCATTATCTTGGTAACCATTCCTTGTTTTCCATCATCGGCAGTACCATACACAAGGTAAATGCCCGACTTGATGCGTTCACCCTTTTTATTGCGCCCGTCCCAAGTGAACTGACCTCCCAACGATAATCCCTGATAAATGAGGTTATTGTTGATGTCTGTAATTTTAATCAATGTATTCTGCTTCAGCCCTGTAATGGCAATCGGTCCGGAAAAATCGGGACGTACCGGATTCGGATACGCATATACGTTGGATAAATCTTCATTCGCTTCTACCGCATCCGACTGGTAGCAAAGTATTCCGCCCTGACATCCTATATATATCTTACCGGTTTTATGATCGGCTACCATCGACAGAATTTCATTCGAATACAGCGGACTGTTCTCGGCCGTAAAATGATGAATGACCTCGAGGCCGTCTGAACTGACAAGATACACCCCGTTGCCCGATGTTCCGATCCATTTTCGGTTGGCCGCATCTACAACAATTGAAATTACCGGAATGTTATCGAATAAATAATCAGCCAGCCCCGTACCATCGTTACGGGCTATTTTAGGACGCAAACAGCTGTTCGACTGAAATATCTGTGAAGGGTTTGATATGATAAGCGGACCTACGCTGGTACCAATCCATATCTTCCCGTCGAGGTCCTCGGCCAGGCTACGAAACTGTATCGTAGAGTGTTTGTTTCCATCCTGATCAATCAAGAAATTGTAACACACACTTTTATCATCGGCTGTATTTTCAATGGTTTTATTATCGTCGTACACATTTAAAGAGAGTGTATTATAATAAGATAAGAACCATTTTTGCTGCGACTTCTCTGTTATCAGAAGCGGATAAAGTCCACCAACCTTTCCTAAACCATTTATGCTATACCTGTACCATTTATTATCGGGGGTTTTCATACGAAGCGGTGAAGAAACAACCGAATTGAGCGCCCATAAATTTCCGGTAGCATCGAATGCCATTCCGCTTACCCAAAAATGATTACTCCCTTCTGCGTCAAAGGCCGGTGCAAATTCATTATTGGCATTTTTGTGCACCTTTTTAAATTCGGAACCTTTAAACTCAAACATCCCCAGATAATGCGATCCTACAAAAAAACGATCGGGTTCAAGCGGAGAAGCTTTAATATCATTCAGATTAAAGAAATCGAGCGAATGATTCTTTTGCATCATCTTTTGTGTGATATTGGTCCAGTTACCCTCTTTTAAGAACGATATCGCACCTGCCGGATCATCTAATCTACGGAAAGGGCCACCCGTTACCATATAGAGATAGCCATCCTGAAAGTCCATATCATACGGATCTTCTACGCAGGGAGCGTTGGGAATGATTGCATCTTCGGCCAATATCCATTGGTCTGATTTAAGAATATATTGCTGCAGACCGGCTGAAGTGGTAACCCACAATTCGCCTTTCCGGGAAGAAGAAACATCTTGTAAATCGGTCAAATCGGATATCCGGCTCCATTCGGATAACTGTGCATCTTGCATATAAACCCCATTCGTATGAACACCATATACTACCCCGTGGTCTACTTTCAACGAAGTTACCGGGTTACCTCCGAAAAGTGAAGTATGGCTCAAATCCGGATTCAACCGCGATGCTACGCCGTTATGGTCTAACGTAAATATATCGGAATCGGAAACAGCAACCAGCTTTAAGCCACCCATTTCTGTTAAAACCCAGTTAGATTTATCATATCCGTTCTCCGAAAGTGGGCATCTCATCATCCCCTTCTCCGTTACCATACACAGATAATCATTTGCAGAAAAGAAAGCCGACACCGTCTGGCCAAGATTATAAGTATCCAATATCT
>JAVWBH010000359.1:2297-2879 GCA_036649595.1 Bacteroidales bacterium | reverse complement strand
TAATTCTGAAAAATGGAAATAATACGTTATAATACTTCTTTCAGGGAAGATTGGAATCATTTTGTTCGCTCTTCGCGTAACGGAACATTCTTGTTTGAACGGGAATATATGGAGTATCATGCGGATCGATTTACCGATCATTCGCTGTTGTTCTATAAGCAGGGGAAGATAAAGGGAGTACTTCCTGCCAATGAACAAGGGAATAGACTGTTTTCTCATCAGGGATTGACGTATGGCGGACTTGTGATGGGGCCCGATACATTGAGCGTTGATGTAGAAATGATTTTCGCCGAATTGATTCCTTATCTTAAGGAGCAGAATATTGATTCGTTGGTTTATAAAATGATTCCGGCTATTTACTGGAAACAACCTGCGGCTGAGGATGCTTATTTTTTATTCCGGATGCATGCGCAAAAGATCGCATGTGCTTTATCTTCGACGATTAACCTCCACTCTCTCTTACCTTATAACCGTGAACGTAAAAGGGCTGTCCGACGGGCTACAGACGCAGGATTATTTATTTTGGAAACAACCGATATGAATCTGTTCTGGCCGGTTATGGAAGAAAATATGGAACGGCGC
>JAVWBH010000359.1:0-2287 GCA_036649595.1 Bacteroidales bacterium | reverse complement strand
ATACTGTTGAGGAAATGACTCTTTTACAAAGTCGCTTTCCCGATAATATACGTTTGTTTCTTGCGATGGAAGATCAGATACCACTTGCGGGTGCGCTTATCTACGATACCGGTCAGGTTATCCGGATACAGTACGGGCATGCTTCGCAAAGAGGAAAAGAGTTGGGGGCATTGGATCTGGTTTATGATCATCTGATCCGTTTTTTTTCCGGGAATCGTAATTATCTGGATTTCGGACAATGCACCGAGCAGAACGGGCAATTTTTAAATGCAGGGCTGATACATCAGAAAGAGAGTTTTGGTGGTCGGGGAACCTTGTATGACATTTATCAAATTGATTTGCTGAAATGATCAAATATCTGGAACTAAAAAAAATTACAGACCGTTATGAGCCGGAATTATCATTAGCCGTACAGCGGGTGGTCAATTCCGGTTGGTATCTTCTGGGCGAAGAAGTTCGGAATTTTGAGTCGCAGTTTGCCGAATATTGCGGTACCCGTTATTGTATCGGAGTAGCCAACGGGCTGGATGCCCTCTCGCTTATTTTTCGTACTTATCTCGAAATGGGGGTGATGGAAGAAGGGGATGAGGTAATTGTTCCGGCAAATACCTATATTGCCAGTATTTTGGCAATATCAGAGAACCGGCTGACGCCGGTTTTGGTTGAACCGGATCCGGAGACGCTTAACATCGATCCGGATCGGATTGAAGAAGTGATTACTCCGCGCACGAAAGCGATTCTGGTTGTCCATCTTTATGGCCGGGTCTGTGAAATGGATCCGATTCGTGTACTTGCGGATACTTATCAGCTTCGTATCGTAGAGGACTGTGCCCAGTCGCATGGGGTACGGGCCGGCGAAAAGCGGTGTGGATCATTGGGTGATGCTGCCGGATTTAGTTTTTATCCGGGTAAGAATCTGGGTGCCCTGGGTGATGGGGGAGCCGTTACGACTTCGGATGAAGAATTGGCGACCATGTTACGACAAATAGCCAATTACGGGACATCCCGTAAATATATCAATACATATAAAGGACGCAATTCTCGTCTGGATGAAATGCAAGCTGCTATTTTGAGCTGTAAGTTACCTTGTTTGGAGCAGGAGAATTCTATTCGCAGAAAAATAGCACAACGTTATAGATCTGAAGTTCGGAATACGTTGCTACGGTTGCCTGCGGTAGTAAAAGAAGAAAGTCATGTCTGGCATGTATTTCCGATATTGACACCTTATCGGGACTTGTTGCAGACCTATCTCAAAGACCGCGGAATTGAAACACTGATTCATTATCCGATACCTCCGCATAAGCAGGCAGCTTATCCGGAATGGAGTCATCTCTCTTTTCCGATTACAGAGCTAATCCATCGGCAGATATTGAGTATTCCCCTGCATCCGGCCTTGACAGATGCGGAAATTGACAAGATCATTGCGGCCTTAAATCATTTTACAAAAGATATACCTGAAGCGCTTCCGCAGAAGCAGGAAAGGTAAAACCATATGACCATGAAACACTTATTTTTTCTTCGCATGGTGATGATGTTATCTGTCATCTCCTCTTTTACATCTGTTTTTGCCGATTCCGTTACTCAGAATTGGATTGAAGCTAATTATCAGAAACAGGAATTTATGATCCCGATGCGGGACGGAGTACGGCTTTATACCGCTGTTTATTCGCCGCGAAAGATATCCGATAGTCCGCTTCTTTTGATGCGCACTCCTTATTCATGTGGTAATTATGGTTCTGATTATGAGAAGATAGCGAATAATTATATGTGCGAATACCTTCAAAAAGGATATATCTATGTTAAACAGGATGTGCGGGGACGTTTCCGTAGTGAAGGAGTCTTTGAGCATATTAAACCGGTTTATTCAAAATTGCGGGAAAATGGAGTTGATGAGGCAACGGATGTATATGATACGGTAGAATGGTTGTTGAATAATCTTTCGGGACATAACGGGCGCGTTGGTATTTTGGGAAATTCCTATTCCGGCTTCTATGCCTTGATGGGTGGTTTGTCTGACCATCCGGCTATAAAAGCAATCAGTCCGCAAGCCCCCGTAGTTGACTGGTTTGTCGGAGATGATTTTCATCAGAACGGAGCGTTGAAGCTTATTGATGCGTTTCATTTTCATAATTCATTCGGAAAGCCGCATTATGGTCCTACAGAGAGGTATCCTGCTACCGTACGCCATTATACAACAGATGAATATTCTTTCTTTCTTCAGAAAGGTCCGTTACCGGAAATCTCTTCGCTATTGGGTGATTCTATTTCGTTTTGGCCGGATATGATG
>JAVWBH010000358.1:0-2884 GCA_036649595.1 Bacteroidales bacterium | reverse complement strand
AGCGATTCTTATTTTTGGCGAGCGACTGAATCTCTATCAATGGGTGGGAGTTGCCTTGTCTTTGCTGGCTTTCTGGCTGTTGTCGCTTTCTGGCAAGAAAGAAGGGATTCGTTTTTCGCATAATAAATGGATCTGGTGTATTGTAATGGCTACCGTTACGGGCGCCATGAGCGGTTTGTATGATAAATTTCTGATGCAACGAATGATGTTTGACCGGATGACGGTACAGGCATGGTATAATTTCTATCAGGTGGCCATGATGGGAGCACTGATGATCTTTATCTGGTATCCCAAACGCAAGGTGACAACTCCTTTTTCGTGGCGCTGGAGTATCGTACTGATCTCCGTTTTCCTGGTATGTGCTGATTTTGCCTATTTCTTTGCGCTGAGTGATCAGAGTGCATTGATCTCTATTGTATCGCTGGTGCGCCGTAGTGGGGTAGTGGTGAGTTTTCTGGCCGGATGGCTTTTCTTTCGTGAGAAAAATATCAAAGCCAAATCATTTGACTTGCTGATGGTATTGATCGCGATGTTTTTCCTTTATTTAGGAAGCAAATAAAAGGGATTCATTATATTTGTTTGGTTTTAACGAAATGAATATGAAGAAGACAACCCTGTTTATACTCTCTCTTATCGCTTTTTGCTCTGCCGTATCCGGGCAATCGGCCGCCGTATATTTCGAGATTATTCCCGAACAGCATTTGCTGCAAATTGAGTCAAACCGGCGCAAGGATATGTTGGATATGAAAAAAGCGGGGCAGAAAGCAGCCGTTCCTAACCGGCTGGGAGGTGTGTCTGAAATGACCGATCTTACCGATAATTACCTGCGTATTCAGACTTCGGAGAACGCAGCCTTCGAGATGAAATTGTTTCCATACCGGGAAAATGAGCAAATGATTGCCGTAATAAAAACGGTATGTGCCCCGGTTTGTGATTCTGAAATATCATTTTATACAACAACCTGGGAGGCACTGCCGCTGGCAGACCACTTTCAGTTGCCCGGCCATACGGATTTTATAAAAGATTCGATCGACCGTAACGACCCGGCTTTTAAACAGGCGATCCGATCGATCGATATGGATTTGATTCAGTTTTCTTTTGCTTCAGACAGGCCGGCGGTAATCGCAACGCAGAGTTACGAGTCGTATCTTCCGGATTATATCTGGAAAGAATTACAGCCTTATCTGAAAAAGGAAATACAGGTAGAAATCCGATAAGGGCATGCCGGTCTGTGGTGACCGGCCGTATGGTTACTTATAATTTTCTGCCTGCGAATAAATATATTCGAATATCTCGCGGTCTGTTTCTGTTAACTCCTTTCCTCTGCGAGACATCATTCGGGCAGCCGTTTGAAAGAATTTTACCAAAGCCACATCTGCAAATCCCGAATTACCTCCTTCGCTGAAAGAGGGTACAAAGTTTCGGGGGAATCCCGCTCCGTGTATGTTTACGCCTACACCCAATACGGTAGCGGTATTAAACATACAGTTGATACCCGCTTTTGAGTGATCACCCATGATTAGCCCGCAGAACTGCAGTCCTGTTTTCAGGAAGCGGCCGCACGGGTAATTCCACAACTTGATTTCAGAATAATCATTTTTCAGGTTAGAGGCATTCGTGCCGGCACCGATATTACACCATTCGCCGATTACGGCATTTCCCAAAAATCCTTCATGCGCTTTATTGGCATAGCCAAACATCACGACATTGTTGAGCTCACCGCCCACTTTGCAATAAGGCCCCAGCGTAGTGGCTCCGTATATTTTGGTGTTCATATTGACTACTGCATGTGTACAGGCGGCAAACGGCGCACGGATACTGCTTCCTTCTTGTATCTCGGCGTGCGATCCTAGATAAACCGGGCCGTTGGTTACATTCAGTATTACACACTCCATGCTGACTCCCTCTTCAAGAAATATTTTAGGAGTACCGTCTGGAAATGACGGGTCGCCGATAACGCGGACACTCGGGCTCAGCGGAGCACTTGTGCGCCCGTCTGTAATCAGTCGGAAATCTTCTTCCAGTGCACGGTCGTTCAGCAGAAAAATATCATATAGATTTTCGAAAAATAAGATTGCGCTTTCTGTTTCTTTCTGATAGATGAATGATGTGCTTTCAAACTGCTCCCGGGTTCCCCGGAAAGCCAGAAGCCGCTCTTTGTTCATCAAAGCTTCGCCCTCACGTAAGTTTGCCACCTCTGCACTCAACATCAGTGACGGGCAGATATTGCCGGCAATAAAAAGAGTGTCGGATTCCAGACAAACCGGAAATTTATTTGCCAGATATGCTTCCGTAAGATAAGAGTAACGGCCGGGGAGTATACGCTCCCATTTTTCGCGGACGGTAAGAATGCCGAAACGGAAATCGGCAACAGGACGGCAAAAAGAGAGGGGCAACAGGTTATTGCGTATTTCACCGTCAAACAAGACGATGTTGTTGGTGGTAGGAGCTTTTTTCTGAATCATGGCAATGCACTTTTGTACGGATAATAGCTTTTATTCGAATAATAAAGGTACAAAAAAGCCCCGTTCTTGCGAACGAGGCTTCTGTATTTCTTCCAAAAGGAATTATTTTTTGCGATTTGCGTAACGGTTCATGAACTTGTCAACACGTCCTGCTGTATCTACCAATTTCGCTTTACCAGTGAAGAATGGGTGAGATGAGCTAGTGATCTCAAGTTTTACCAACGGGTAAGTCACACCATCGATTTCGATTGTTTCACGCGTGTTGATTGTTGAACGAGTGATAAAAGTGTCATCGTTTGACAGGTCTTTGAATGCTACCGGACGGTAGTTCTCAGGATGAAGTCCTTTTTTCATTGCTATATAATCTTTAAATATTTATTTTCTAATACGTTGGTAAAGAGTGATCCTTTCGGCTTGCA
>JAVWBH010000357.1:0-2902 GCA_036649595.1 Bacteroidales bacterium | reverse complement strand
CTCAGACTATCCATAAGCTATTAGGCACTATCCAGAATAGCGTTACGTTTCGCCATAATGCCCAAAATCCTCTCCCCTACGATCTGATTATTATTGATGAATCTTCAATGATCGATGCCGCCTTGATGTCCAAATTATTGGACTCAGTAGGAAGTGAGAGTAGAATTATTCTGTTAGGCGATCGTAATCAGTTGGTATCCGTAGAAGCCGGATCCATCTTCGGTGATTTGTGTTTGGCAAAAGAATGCGATCTATTACAAAATCGCATTACTGAATTTACCTTTAGTCACCGATTTAAGGAAGAGTTAGGTATTGGTAAATTAAGCAAAGCGGTCTTAAATGGCGAGCAACATACGATAAAAGAAGAGTTGACTACAGGATCTTCTGATGAAATCACCTACGACTTCCAGTACTCAGAGAGTCTTTTTAAGCAATATGCACTGCTTTATAAGGGATTTATTACAGCAGCTAATCCGAAAGAGGCATTAAAATCAATCAATGAAATTCGGTTTCTTTGTGCTACCCGCGACGATGTAAAAGAGACCAACCGTCGCATCGAAAAGATCTTGGCTGATGAAAATATAGCGGGATTCAATCCGACAACCGAATTCTATATAAATCGTCCAATTATGATCACTCGGAATGATTATATACTCGACCTCCGTAATGGCGATATCGGTATAATCCGCAAAGCAACCAATGAATCGGGCCATGAGAGCACGTATGCATTCTTTGAAAGTAACGATCCGGAAAAGCCGAAGAAAATTCCTGTAGGATTGCTACCTGAACATGAGACGGTTTTTGCTATGACCATTCACAAAAGCCAGGGCTCGGAATTTACCAATGTAGCTGTTATCCTGCCGAAGGATGGAGTGGCTGAACAATTGCTTACCCGCGAACTATTTTATACAGCCGTTACCCGCGCAAAAAAACAAGTATTGGTCCAATCCGACCGCATTACATTCGATAACTGCTTTAAAAAATCCGTCACCCGATCTTCCGGTATTGGGAGTCGATTATCAAATTCTTCTAATAATAAAGAAATCTGATGCAACATATTTATATCTCAAACCAGACAGAAAATCTATGCCTGGAATTGGTGCGTGTTCTCAAAACATTCAACACCTCTCCATTTATACCGCTCCGTTTGATCGTGCCCCATGCAGGCATGGAAGCGTGGCTTAAATTCCAATTATCTACCCTCAACGGAGTCTTCTGTAATTTTCTATTTCAGGGATTAGATGATATCCTAACCGATATTTGGCAACTTACGGGAAATAATGGGTATGCAGCTTCACGACTGAAGCTGAAATTCAAACTTTACTTATTGTTGAATGACTCTAAGTTTAAAGCTACATTCTCCGATATTGCGAAATATTATACAAATGATGATTGTCGTCGCTTGCAACTCGCAGAAAAACTAGCCGATATCTTCGATCAATATCAGGTATATCGTCCGGATCTGATTGAAAAATGGAATCAATCATCCTACAGCAGCTCTCAAAAAGAGGAAGAGTGGGAATGTTATTTATGGCGTCAACTAATGCAGGACAAAGAGTTGGTGCTGAAAATCGACGTGTACCAACAAATATTAAGTCTAATGGAGAACCCGGAAGTACAGAGCAAGATCAAGGAGTCCTATCCTTACCTGATCTTTTTCACTCAATCACATTTCCCGGATTTCTATTGGGAGCTAATCAAGAAGTTGGACCGGATTAGCAACATCCATATTTTCGCACTGTTACCCAATAATGAAAAAACTTATAAACATCCGTTACTTCTCGACTGGGGAACTCAGGCGCAAGAACTTCGCAACCGATTGTATGCGGATGATTCTCAACCGATAGAGCTATTCGTCGATACAACCATTCAACCCGGCTCATTACTCACCAATCTGCGAGAACAGCTTTATGGTGATATATATCCGGAAGGTTACTGCTTTACCAAAGGACAACAACAAGACCACTCCATCGAAGTAAATGGTTGCTATACTCCTGTACGTGAAGTAGAATGCCTGTACAACTACCTGCTCAATTTACTGGACAACAACAAAGAATTACAGCTTGATGATATTCTTGTGGTTGCTCCGGATATGGATCTATATGCCCCATTTATAGAGGGTGTTTTCAAAAATGCACCCAAAAACATTCCTTTTCACTTAGCCGGTATTCCCAAGCCTGCAGAACGTTCAGTATTATCTACTCTGCAGGATATCATGGAGTTTTCGGCCGAAGATTTCACTTCTGAAAAGGTGATTAGTTTGCTCGAAAAAAAACGCATCCGTGAATTTTTCAGCATCGAAGATACCGATTATGTACGTTGTCAGGTGAATAAAGCCAATATCCGCTTTGGTTGGGAGAATAAAGTTGATAATGATACCGTTTATGTAGGTTGGAAATATAATTTGGATCGCATTGTTTCCGGTTATCTGATGTTGACCGATCAAGAATATGATATGGGAAACAATTTAACTGGCTTCCCATTTCAGGATGTCGAATCAAGTGCTGCTGCCGATTTGATCTATCTAATTGATTATATCGAGACCTTGCATGCGCAGTTGGAAGCGCGTAAAGAGGATCGCACTCTGTCCGAATGGAGTAACTTTTTATTCACTGAAATAGTAGATAAGATGATCGCCACCAACTACGATGACAAGGAAGAATTGGGGGTACTTCATAAAAAAATAGGATTCTTGGAACGAACGATGCTCCGTTACCAGGAAAAAATATCCTTCGATGTTTTTCTAGAAACAATTCGCTCCCTGCTGTTTGCCGATATGCAAATCACACCTTTCCGTCCCGGCTCTGTACGTTTCACTTCCATCGCACTCGCTCGTGCTATTCCGAATAAAGTGATTGCATTATTGGGCATGAACCAAAAGGAGTTTCCGAGACAGGACAAT
>JAVWBH010000356.1:0-2914 GCA_036649595.1 Bacteroidales bacterium | reverse complement strand
ACCGTCTTTCAGGCCCCAAGACTCCCTGTATGGTAGATTTATTATAGCTTTAATCTGATCTACACTTAATGATCTCTTTTCGGCAACACCCTGTCTTGGAACCTTGAATTTCGAGAATGGGTTATGCTTTATGTTCCAGTTGTCTATATGCTCGCCATTGTAATCGTCGCAAGCCATATTAAATAGGGCGCGCAAATACCCAGGATAAGAAGATACGGCTCTTTTTAAACCAGAACATTCAAGATACTCTTTGTATGATCGCAGTAGATTAGAAGTAAGTTCTTCTATCTGCAAGCTATCTTTCCCCAAAAATTGGGTAAATGAATTTATAGCTACCAAATACGCCTTTCCGGTACTTTCATTCATACTCTTTATCCTATCCTTCGCATACTGGATAAAGTCCAGCTTGAATTTCTCGTCACGAGATATGTATTCTATAATTTCGTGTGGCGAAAACTTCTCACTAATAGTTGATATACGGAGCAGCTTATTACGATATTCACGAATGATATCATCTGTTTTTTCTATAACAGCCTGGTTCTTTATTTTAAAAGACTTCGTGATGTCCTTTTTGTCTACATATATATGAGTAGATATGTAGGCGCTCTTCCGGTTGGATGTGACGCGAATCTTTACATTATATGTGTCGTCTGATTTTTTTTGGTGTTTAAGTATAATTGCTTTGAAAGTAGCCATTCCTTGTAAAACATTTGTAAAACATTTGCACCGCAAATATAGGTCAATTACTGCCGAATAAACAACCATGACGGATCTGCAATATTCAACGAGACAATAAAAAGAAATAAAATAAATGTATTAACAACTGATTATCAATGCTTTTAAATAGAAAAAGACCGACAGCTTTAATTTAGCTATCGGTCTTTTTGTTGTACACCCGCCCAGAATCGAACTGGGATCAAAGGAACCGGAATCCTCCATTTTATCCATTAAACTACGGGTGCATGCTCAAGGAAGTGTTTCCCTTGAATGCAAGGCAAAAGTAAGAAATATTAATTAGCTTTGCAAATACCAAAAACAATTAATTTCTATAAAAATCATGGATGTTCGTATCGAAGAAAGCTGGAAAAACCACCTCGCACCGGAATTCGAGAAACCCTATTTCACGCAATTGACTGATTTTGTTCGCAATGCGTATCAAACAGGGATTATTTACCCTGCTGCAAAAAATATTTTTAATGCATTCGATCATACGCCGTTTGACAAAGTAAAAGTCGTAATTATCGGACAAGATCCTTATCACGGCCCTAATCAAGCACATGGATTATGTTTTTCGGTACAGGACGGACAAAAAATTCCGCCTTCTCTTGTCAATATATATAAAGAAATAGAAGCCGAGACCGGAAAAAAAACACCTGCAAGCGGTAATCTGACCCGTTGGGCTGATCAAGGTGTATTATTGCTGAATGCTACGTTAACGGTAGAAGCCGGAAAAGCCGCCTCTCATCAAGGCCATGGCTGGGAAGAATTTACCGATGCCGTTATCAAAGAACTGAACGAAAAAAGCGAACACCTCGTTTTTATATTATGGGGAGCACCCGCACAACGGAAGGGCCGCTTTATCGATCGCAGCAAACACCTGGTTCTCGAATCTCCGCATCCGTCACCGCTTTCTGCCTACAGGGGATTTTTCGGCAACAACCATTTTACCAAAACAAATGAATACCTGAAAGCAAATCAAAAAACGCCTATTGAATGGTAATTAATTGATTTTAAAGCTGGTTATTCAAAGATTATATAAGATTACATTTTCATCGTTAAATCGAAGTCTGATATTGAACCCTATTCAAACGAATAGGGTTTTCTTTTTATGCGAAAACCGTTCAAAACCTGATGACTATGAAAAAGCTGATCTTTTCGTTTGTGGCCCTGTTCTCCATGTTGTTTTTATACACCAATTGCTCTCAGGAAGACTCGGAAGGGCCGGATACCAGACAAACCGAAATATCATTTAGCTTCGATATCGGAAATAACGCATCGAAATCAATCCTGCAAACAGACTACGAAAATGAAAACGGATGTATCGACTGGGATACATTAAAACAACTGGCCGCTTCCCATAAATTGACAGCCACCCTGGTTTTTCGCAACGGCGATACGATAACAACAAGAATTAATTACCTCAATAACGGCACGCTGGTAACAGACGCAACGATGATGCGCCTGGGTAAGCATTACCTGGAAGCCGCTGTCATAACCGATCATTTGGGAGAGGTTCTTTTTTCGGGCGTACGGCCGGGAAGCACCTTTGCCAACATGGTGCCGGATAGCGAACTTATGGGCAATAAATGCATTGAATTGACAGAAGAGCATCTGTTTAAGAAAACAACCTTCGGTTTATGGGTATTATGCGCCTATCACATAGAAGCATCCGAATTCGGATTTATCAAATGGGAATTAAATCCGGTCGTGGTTACCTATCTGCCTTTTATGGTAAATGTGTGTACCGAAGCCGGAGATATATCCGGTAGCGGCCATATCCGCATAGAATACAAGGATGCCGACGGCAGTTTTATTATACTCCGCGATACCGATTTTACATCCGACGGAAAGATCAACAACCTTTGTTTCATCGACCGCTATCAACGCCCGGACGAAGAGGAGATACACCGGTTTACGCTTACGCTCACCGGCGAGGCCGCCCGCACTGCGCTAATATCATTATCCGAACTGAAGCAGTACCGGAAACAAAACGAATGGATAGCGGAATATAATTTTCTGCACTTCAATTTCTGTACTTGCAATACCTGGTTTTTCAAATGCAACAATGAGTAAATAACCGGATATAAAAACAGCTCCCCGAAAACTACTAAGGCTTTCGGGGAGCTGTTTTTATATCCGGAATTTTGACATCCGTTTTATCAATACCAATCCATCTTATTCGAAGGACTGCTTC
>JAVWBH010000355.1:0-2924 GCA_036649595.1 Bacteroidales bacterium | reverse complement strand
CGTCTACCGGTCCGAAATAGCGGATATCCAATCCTTCGAAGATATTGTGTTGTCGGGTGATCAATGATTTCAGACTATTATTAAATCTGAGAATAGCCCCCTTCATATCTTCTGTAATCAGATTCGCTTTCCGAAACGTACGGTACAGGTCATATCGTATTTTGTTATATTGCTTGGATGTGGTAATATTTACCAGATACTGATTTAACCCTCCGACATTATGGTCAATGGCCATATTGTTGTCATTCAGGATGATCAGCAAGTTGTTGTTGTGGGCGGAGGCATTGTTTAACCCCTCGAAGGCTAGTCCTCCCGAAATGGCCGCATCCCCGATCACCGCAATAACATGGCGATTGTCATCATTGTTATTAATGACATTGGCTATTGCCATGCCCAATGCCGCAGATATTGAGTTAGAAGCATGGCCTGCGGTGAACGTATCGTATTCACTCTCTGCAGGGGTGGGGAAGCCGCTTAAGCCGTTTAGTTTTCGGTTTGTATGAAAACGCTCACGTCTGCCGGTAAGTATCTTATGGGCGTATGCCTGATGCCCGACATCCCAAACGATGCGGTCAAGAGGTGTATTAAATGCATAGTGTAAAGCTACGGTCAGTTCAATTGTTCCCAGACTCGAAGCAAAATGACCCGGGTTTGATGCCAGTTCATCAATAATGAAATGGCGAAGTTCTTTGCATACTTCTTCCAGTTTGCCTACCGGAAGTTTTCGCAGATCTTCCGGATATACGATTCGAGATAATATATCAGATTGGTTGCAATCACTCATAAAAAAAGTCAGATAATTAGTCGTGAAAATTTTTTATTTCCCTTTTTTTCTGTAATGCTTCCAGATAGGAATAAAGACAAGGGCTGCCGACATGGATACGTAAACCCATGTTACAGGAGCTATTTCTTCACTTTTTGTAATGAACAAATAAAACAAAAGGCACCATAATAAAATGATACAGACAATGTTGAAGTTGTTTAGCTTTCTCATATAAACAAATTTGTCTTTATCGTGAAAAAAAGGGAATTCCACAATAAAGACAAATATAGGTATAAAAAGGTATAAGTTAAACTTATGCCTGAATGTTTTTCCTTGATTCGATCAGATAGTGTTTTAAACCATCGGCATCTTTGTTTCGGATAATGGAAAGGAGATTTTCCATCTGGGCGCATATTTTCTCTACCTGTGCGGGCGTATGGGGATTAAAAAGAATCTCCGTCAGAAGATAATCGTCTTCTGATAATAATCCGCGAGCAATGGCCATGTGTTTTTTGAATGTTGTACCGGGAGCTTCTTGTGGTTTCATAACGCCGGTAAAAACAAGGGTTGAAACAAATGGTATGGAGAGCGAATAAGCGATTGTTTCATCATGCTCTTCGAACGAATATTCAAAAATATTGAGATGCAGACTCTGATAAAGATCTTTGAAGAATACTTTACCCAGATGATCTGATTCGGATATAATGATTGTATACTGTGTTGACAGATCACTTAAATTAGCAAATGTAGGCCCGAACATGGGATGAGTTGAAACAAAAGGATGTCCGGATGTTGCATAAAACTCAGGTAATCCTGTTTTTACGGAAGCGATATCTGATAAGATACATTTTTCATTCAGATACGGAAGTACTTTTTTAAATGCATCAATAGTATATTTAATCGTTACCGCATTAATCACTAGTTCGGGATTAAATGCGCGTATTTCTTCCGGGTCGGTCATCCGGATCGTGTTGAAAACGAAGCGTAAACGGTTCGGATCAGTGTCGAAAAGGGCAACCTCATGCTGCATACAAAGTACATCTGTAAAAAATGTACCCATTTTTCCGGCTCCCAATATTAGGATTCTCATATTTACTTATTTATTAATTCCAGTTGTGTGCGAACCGATTCTTCATGAATGGCTTCTAATACGACTTTGACAAAATCTTCGGCGATACCCAGCTCTGTTGCCTGGCGAATGCGTTTCGTCATTATTTCATCATATCGGCCGCTTTGGAGAACAGGCATATTATTTGCTTTTTTGAACAATGCGATTTCACTCGATATGCGCATCCGTTTGGCTAGCAACTCAAGGAGCTGGTCATCCAGTTCGTCAATCTGCCGGCGTAAAGAATTTAAATTTTCAGTGGGTTGTGATGTTTCGCGAATAACTAATGTGTTAATAATCAATTCGAGTACTTCGGGTGTAATCTGTTGATTTTTATCACTCCATGCACAATCCGGATTGCAATGAGATTCGATAATCAGCCCGTCGAATCCTAAGTCCATCGCTTGTTGACTTAGCGGTGCGATTAACTCCCGTTTTCCGCCGATATGACTCGGATCACAAATGATCGGCAGAGTAGGGAACCGGCGGCGCAATTCGATCGGAATATGCCATACCGGCATATTCCGGTATATTTTTTTATCATATGTGCTGAATCCTCTGTGAATCACTCCGATCCGGCGTATTCCGGCATTGTATATGCGCTCAATTCCTCCTATCCATAATTCCAGGTCCGGATTAACGGGGTTTTTTATTAATACGGGGATATCTGTTCCTTGCAAGGCATCGGCGATTTCTTGCATTGCAAATGGATTTGCCGAAGTGCGGGCTCCGATCCAAACCATGTCAATCCCGTGTTTGAGCGCTTCGAAAACGTGGCGTTCTGTTGCGACCTCTACGGCAATATACATTCCGGTCTCTTCTTTTACGCGTTTTAACCAAGGCAGTCCGATAGCACCCACTCCTTCAAAACCACCCGGCTTTGTGCGGGGTTTCCAGATCCCGGCCCGAAAAATCTTAATTCCGGTTTTTGCCAGCCCATGGGCTGTCTTCAATACTTTTTCTTCGCTTTCCGCGCTGCATGGCCCTGAAATAATTAAAGGGCGTTTCGGGTCTATCCCCGGTAATATGATTGATTCGAATTCCATATCTTAT
>JAVWBH010000354.1:1677-2926 GCA_036649595.1 Bacteroidales bacterium | reverse complement strand
CTCCATCGGCTGCGCGGATCCACTCCGTCGCCTGCGCAGATCTGCTTCGATTCCTCCGGAAGCGATGAAGCAAACCTCCGGAAGCGATGAAGCGGATCTCCGGACGGTTTTTCAACGAGGGTATAGGGGATTTCCAAACAGGGTATAGAGCCTGAAGAAGATACTTGCAAACCAACCGTAAAACAGTTTTTTTGCATTGAAACAAAGAAGAGGATATGCCAAAATGCAATGAACCCCGAAAGTTATTTTGTCTGACTTTCGGGGTTCATTATACATAAAAGGCTTATTTCTTTCGGTCAATCACATAATCCACCAACTCTGAAAATGCTGTCCGGACCGGTGAATCAGGAAAATGAGTTAACAGGTTTTTCGCTTCAAAAGCCAGGCGCCGCATCGTAGCTTGTGCATATTCGATACCCCCGTTATCTTTGGCATATTCTACCAACTGGCAGATATCGGTTTTAGAGAATTCCTCTTTTTCGAGCAAAGCCGTCATCCGTTGATGCTCCCCTCCGCTCCCATTGATAAACACATACAATAACGGTAATGTAATTTTACCTTCGCGGATATCATTCCCGGTCGGCTTTCCTATTTCCGGATCGGAATAATAATCGAATATATCGTCTCGTATCTGGAAAATAACGCCTAGTTTCTCGCCGAATTCAGTTAGGATCCGTACTACTTCGTCGGATGCTCCTACCGAGATAGCTCCGAGTTTCATGCAGGCGACAAATAAAGATGCCGTTTTGTTTTTTATCACCGAGTAATATGCATCTTCGCTCAAAACACGCCCTCTGGCATTTGACAATTGTTCAATTTCGCCTTCTGAAAGTGAAGATGCGAGATCGGCCAATACCTTTTGAATAGCCAGTGATTCTGTTTCGGTTGATTTCACAAGGCAACGAGCAAGAAAAAAGTCGCCCATAAGCACTGCGACTTTATTATCCCAAACATGATTGACGGATGGGTTTCCTCTACGCTCATGCGCTTCGTCGACTACATCATCATGAATCAAACTCGCATTATGAAGTAGCTCTAAAGCCACGGCGGCATTTTTTGTTATGGAACTTACGGTCCCGTTCCCGGCTAATTTCGCTGCCAATAATACCATAATGGGGCGTATCATTTTTCCTTTCTTTTCAAGAAAGTACCGAACAACAGCATCGATTAAAGGGATTTGCGATTTCAAGGATTCTTTCAGCAAAACCGACTGCTCTTCCAACTCCTTGAGGATGGGTGCTTGTATCAG
>JAVWBH010000354.1:0-1667 GCA_036649595.1 Bacteroidales bacterium | reverse complement strand
AGCTTCAGTCTATCCATATATTATTTAATGTATTGCAAAAATAGCAATTATCGATTATGGTAGGTGTTTTTATCGTAATTTTACAACTAAACAAAAAACATTGATTAAACCGGGAATGTTCAAAAAGAAGAGTAGTCATTCCAAAAATTAATAAAATGGAAGAAAAGAAATTGTTTCTCCTGGATGCTTATGCATTGATTTACCGTGCGTATTATGCATTTATCCGTTCTCCGCGAATCAATTCAAAAGGAGTGAATACCTCTGCTATATTCGGATTTGTAAATACGCTGGAAGAGGTATTGAAAAAAGAAAATCCAACACACATCGCTGTTTGTTTCGACCCGGCAGGGCCGACTTTCCGCCATGAAATGTTCGAATCCTACAAGGCACAACGCGAAGCTACTCCTGAAGTAATTCGCGAATCGGTACCGGTTATTAAAGAAATCATTAAGGCATATAATATTCCGATCATCGAAGTGCCGGGCTTTGAGGCAGACGATGTAATCGGTACGCTTGCAAAAAAAGCAGAAAAAGCGGGGTATACTACTTTTATGATGACTCCGGATAAAGACTACGGTCAGCTGGTAGACACCCATACATTTATGTACCGTCCGAAAACCATGTCGGCAGGATTCGATATCATGGGACCGGAAGAAGTAAAAGCCAAATTCGAGATCAAAGAAGTACATCAGGTAATTGATATCTTAGGACTGATGGGCGATGCTTCGGATAATATTCCGGGATGTCCCGGGGTAGGCCAAAAAACCGCGGTAAAATTGATTGACCAGTTCGGGTCAATTGAAAATCTGCTCGAACATACCGATGAGTTGAAAGGCGCCCTTAAAACGAAAGTAGAAAATAACCGCCAGCAAATTCTGGATTCCAAATTTCTGGCAACCATCAAACTGGATGTTCCGGTTGAGTTCGATGAGAAATCACTTACACGTGATCCGCTCAATACCCAAATGCTCAGCGAGATTTTCGAACGCCTTGAGTTCCGCCAATTAGCAGACCGTATTTTAAAAACGGCACCTAAACCTGCTCAAAAGGCACCCGCTCAACGTTCGCTCTTTGATATATTTGAAGACGTTTCCCCGGAAGTGCCGGAATATTCAACTCTCGTGAGCTTAAAAGCGCTCCCACACACCTATCATCTTGTTGATACAGAGGACAAAAGAGCCGATTTGATATTCAAATTAAAATTCCGCAATCTGTGGGCTTTTGATACCGAAACAACCGGTCTTGACCCGATATCGGCAGAATTGGTGGGAATGTCTTTCGCTTGCGATGAAAACGAGGCATATTACGTTCCGATTCCGGAAGACCGGGAGGAAGCCCTAAAAATTGTTGCCGGGTTTAAAGAAGTATTCGAAGATAAGACAACTTTAAAAATCGGACAGAATATCAAATACGACTACATTATGCTAAAAAGATATGGTGTAGAAGTGAAAGGAAAAATGTTTGATACGATGATCGCCCATTATTTGATCCAGCCAGAACAACGGCATAATATGGATTATCTGGCAGAGATCTATCTGAAATATCAGACAATTCATATTGAAGAGTTGATCGGTAAAGGTAAAAACCAGATTTCAATGCGACAGGTATCACTGCCCGTAATATGCGAATATGCATGTGAGGATGCAGATGTAACTCTGAAGCTAAAA
>JAVWBH010000353.1:0-2977 GCA_036649595.1 Bacteroidales bacterium | reverse complement strand
ATAACTGTACTTCCATGAAAGTAGACAATACCAGATTAAATCCTTTTTCGGATTCATTATGGTAATAGGCAAAAGCTTTCGGGTTACCGTAAGAGTTACCGAACCCATATTCAGGTTGTTGAGGAGAGGTGAAATCTACCGGGAAAGCCGCTGTATTTGAAGGGCTGTAAACCGGGTAGATCGGAGCATTGATGAATGCCTGTGAGAAAGCATTCAGGTTAGGCAGCGATTGTTGGTTAACAGAATAAATGGCATTTACACCCACCTTCAGCCAGTCGTATACATCCTGCTCGATTCGGGCACGAAGATTAAAGCGTTGGTAGTTATTCACGGTAGTCATGATTCCGTTTTTCCAGAAATAATTGACACCGAATGAATAGTTTGTTTTATTCGATGCTCCCGAGATATCCAGATTCGCGCTTGCCGTACCGGCGTCGCGGGTAAGCACCTTATACCAGTCTGTACTGGCAGGGAAACTGCTGTCGCCTTTTGAAAAGATAGGCGAATTCGGATATAATTCTCGCATTACCGACAGGTATTGAGGTGTATTCGCCAATGGCACAATTTTCATCGGCGTTTGTACCCCCATGTAAGTGTCAAACGAAACGGTAGCTCTTTCTGTCGTGCCGCGTTTGGTTGTTACGATAACAACCCCATTTGCTGCGCGTACCCCATAGATAGCGGCTGCCGATGCGTCTTTTAATATGGTCAGATCCTGAATGTCGGATGAACTCAGAAAATCAATATTATCTACAAATGCTCCGTCGACAATGAATAACGGATTCGCATAATCGCCGATAGATCCTACGCCACGAATCTTTACCGATACCCCTCCCCCGGGAGCACCGGTGTTGGTAATCTGTACGCCGGCAACTTTCCCTTGTAATGCCTGCACCGGGTTGGAGGCAATTTCTTGTGACAGACTGGAACCTTTAACAGTCGTGATGGGTGCCGTCATATCTTTTACGCGTTGTTGGCCATATCCCACGACAACTACCTCATCCAATTGCTGGTTGTCCGGGTCGAGTACGATCTTATAAGGTCCTACTCCGGAAACGGTAATTTCTTTTGCAATATATCCTACATAGCTAAACTCAACAACAGATCCGTTGGGCACGCTCAATGAAAAATTTCCATCATAGTCCGTCACCGTCCCGTTTGTTGTTCCTTTTTGAATTACGGATGCCCCGATTAGTGTTTCTCCAATCGCTCCGTCATTAACCGTTCCGGTAATAGTTATATTTTGAGCCGAAATGGTTGAGGTCAGGCCAATAAGGCTTAACACACATAGAATAAGAATACTTATCCGATTCATTGTATCACAGTTAAAAGATTCATAATAATTTTATATTTTATCCGATATATTAAATTGTGCATTGGCATAGAATCATGTTTTTAAGGTTTTTGGTATTTAAATCCGAGGCGTGTCAAACCTTGTTGTATCTCTTTGTTGCTCATAAACAGATCCCAGAGTAAATGACTCCGATAGTTCTCAATCATTACGGCTATCGGTCCCTGGTCAATAGCCAGATAACTGTGTACAACCTGTTGCCCGGATACCATTCCCAGATTAAATGAATCGTAGAATCCATATTCATTAAAAAGAATCGGCCCCAGTTCATAATAGAAATACCGAATCGCTTTTAAACTCTGTTCGGGTGTATATACGATTGAGGAGATGGCTGCTGTCGGCGAAATCGTGCCGTTTTCATCATTCGTGCCCGGATGGTGGGAGGTATAACCTACCAACGGATCATCTGAAGAAGTAAATCCCCATGCTTTATCACTCAATCCGATGTGTTTTTTCGGATTATCTATCGCATACAGATAGTGAATCATGGCATGTGCGGTATTGCGCTCCAGGTAATTGGTATATTTATCTTTTAATCCATTCGGGTTCAGCCCAAGGAAAGAATAATGGGTAAAAAACAGCGGTCCTCCGTATTCCATACCCAATGGTAATTTGATGCCGTAGTATGATTTGTTATTAAAGAATACTTTCGAATCGGTGTACCCTTTATGATAAACTTCGGGTTTGATCGGATAGGTAGGAGAGGAGGCTGCCAATACATAGGTAATCATGGTCTCGTCGAAGCCGCGAATCGGATGATTCATTTTCCAACCGAAGTTTTTCGACCAATGCCAGTAAAGTGTTTCCTGACCATTCTGGGTATACCAATTCCATTCTACCTCTTCCCAAAGCGTTTGTATCTGTGATGCCAGTTGAGTAGCGGCAGCATTTTGTTGTTGCAGAAGCCATTCTTTTGCAGTCAATAATCCTTGTATCAGAAAGGCGGTTTCTACCAGGTCGCCCCCGTCATCATATTGACTGAAGCTAAAAACTGCTCCTGTCTCTGCATTATACCAGTGAGCCCAGGCACCGTGAAAGCGCTCAATGCGGGAGAGGAAACGAACGATATCCTGTAAATACACAATAAGCATCGAGTCGGTAAAATAGCCGCGTTCGGCTCCGGCTATTAAAGCCATGATACCAAAACCTGTTCCTCCGGTAGTAACGATCGGACCATCCCAACTGTTACTTCTTTCACGTGCCATCTTGGAAACCGGTTCTGCATTATCATAAAAATAGCGGGTAGTATATTGCTGAACCATATTCAGCAATTCTTCGTCAGAGTAGTTTTGGGTAGCCGCTTTGACTTCAAATTTCGCCGCCTCCGGAGTGTTGGCATTCATCCCCTGCGGAATGATTCTGTAGGTTATTTTCTGGGGAGTGTAGGGGTTTTGTACAAAGTCGAAATACTGGCTGCCGGTTGTGGTACCGCGCAGCTCAAAAGCATTACTCCCTTCCGGAGCTGCATAAATCTCATAGGTAAATCCGGGATGGTTTACCCATGTAAGTTCAACATGCGCCGCATAACCGGCTGCTTTGATATTGGCGGGAACGACATACAATCCCTGAGCTGCCGCCCCCATGCCAATCATCAACATCCACACAAATGAAATAATTTTATTTCTC
>JAVWBH010000352.1:0-2987 GCA_036649595.1 Bacteroidales bacterium | reverse complement strand
TTTATCGATGCCGAACATGCTTTCGACCGCTTTTATGCAGAGAAACTGGGCGTAGACATTGAAAACCTACTGATTTCTCAGCCCGACAGCGGTGAGCAGGCTCTTGAAATTACAGAACAGCTGATCCGTTCATCTGCTATCGATATCGTTGTAATCGACTCGGTTGCGGCTCTGACTCCGAAAGCTGAACTTGAAGGGGAAATGGGTGACTCTAAAATGGGTCTGCAGGCTCGTTTGATGTCTCAGGCGCTTCGTAAGCTGACTGCGGCCATCAACAAAACCAATACAACCTGTATCTTCATCAATCAGCTGCGTGACAAGATCGGTGTTATGTTCGGTAATCCGGAAACCACTACCGGTGGTAACGCATTAAAATTCTATGCTTCGGTACGACTGGATATTCGTCGCGCTACAGCATTAAAAGACGGAGATGATGTAATCGGTAACCAGACTCGTGTGAAGGTTGTAAAAAACAAAGTAGCTCCTCCGTTCCGCAAAGCAGAATTCGATATTATGTTTGGTGAAGGAATCTCGCGCGCCGGCGAAATTATCGACCTGGGCGTTGATAAAGGAATCATTAAGAAAAGTGGTTCTTGGTTCAGCTATGGCGATACCAAACTTGGTCAGGGACGTGATGCTGCCAAGAAGACCGTTATGGACAATCCGGAACTGGCAGAAGAACTGGAAGGTCTGATCATGGAAGCGATCAAATCGGCCGAATAAACCACGACAGGACTTATAAAAAATAGAAATACCCGATCAGAAATCCTGATCGGGTATTTTTATAATACTGTAGTTAGTTTCTTCTTACTGAGGAACTGAGTCGAAAGTCGACGGAGTTGCCGGAGCAGCTTCTTGTGTTTCGCCGATTTCAAAACCAGGAGCAGGAGCTGCAGGAGCTTCGATCTGACCCTTCAGTTCAGACTGTTCAACAACGACATTACGAGGAATGAAAGCTGTAGCAAGAATGCTTAATACTAATAAAGCACCTGCCAGGCTCCATGTTGCTTTTTCAAGGAAGTCTGCTGTTTTAGGAGCACCCATAATCTGGTTTGAAGAAGAGAAACCGGAAGACAAGCCACCACCTTTAGAGTTTTGAACCAGTACGATCAGCACCAGAAAAACAGAAACGATTAGAACTAAGATCGTGATGAACAAATACATTTTATTCAGTTTTTATGTTAGTAATTATTTTTTCAAGAAATCTTATTTGGTCTGCAAAGTAAACATTTTTTTCCGGATATTTCAAACTTAGCTTTTTAATTATTTCAAGGGCTTTTGAATACTTTTTTTGCTTTATATAAATTTTGGCCAGGCTCTCCGTTAAAAAAGCATCTTCCTTTATTAACGTATCGCCGGATACGCCCGATTTTGTATTTTCCGGAGGCAGGTCGTCCAATGGGATTTTAACCCCTTCACGCCCTTCTTTCTCTATAAACGAGTCTATCAGTATTTCCTGTGCCGTAGGAGGCATTGCGGGTATCTCCGACGATAAATCGGGCTTATCCATCAACATATGCACATAATCGGCAGGATGCTCATCGGGCATAACCGGAAACAGATCTTCCAGATGTTCCGGGTAAGGCTCCTCATCCGTATGCTGTAAAAATGAATCGATCAGTGAAAAGCGGTCAGATACGGCTTCCGTCTGCACAGACTGTTGCTTTTCTGCCATACGGAGGTATTTACTCCACCGGTATTCGCCATTATCCAGATAACTAAACAGACGTCGGCGATCCGGGATATACACCGCGTTATGGCGCAATTCGTCGGCAAAGCGCATAGCCCTTACTTCCGACAGGTTTTTCAAATAAAGTAACCGCGCGGTTTGAAAATAAGGATAACGCCGTGCCAACTGCACCAAATCTTGCAGAGAATCCGCCCCGAAAGGCAGCTTCCCGCTCATATAATCACTTAATTGATCGGTTGTCATATATTACCAGTCTGCTACCGTTGCATTAAAGATAGATTCCGTAAGCTCTTCTACAATCTCCTCAATAAGGCCGTCCTGCACAGAGGTTAACATCTCCGTTGAGGAGAAATCACGATAGGCACTGAACGTACGGTCATTGAAATCTTTATCAGGAGATGCCTTGCTGGTATAACGTACCTTTACGGCAATTGTCAGACGGGTTTCGGATGCATACGCATTCTCTTTTACGGCCTGCGGAGTCAGGTCATAACGTGTGATCTCCCCCTCGAGTGCGATATCGCCATCGCGGTTCACCATGTTCAGACGGGTCTGCCGGGTATAGATATCCTTAAGCCCCTCATTGAAGGCAATTCCCAAAGGAGGATATACCAATTGCGCCTTAATCGGAAACTCAGCGATCGAGATCGTTTTGGTTTTGGTATAATCTACCGACGCACCATTAAATTTATAGGATACCGAGCACGATATCAATAAGACGAATGTGAATAATAAAACCGGTAATTTTTTCATTGACCGCAGATAAAATAATAATTACTCAAGGTCGTATTCCTTGATTTTACGATAAAGGGTTCTCTCTGATATTTTGAGCTCGTCGGCTGCTTTTTTGCGTTTGCCGTTATTACGGATCAAAGCCTGACGGATCAACTCCCGCTCCATCTCTTCCAGTGACAATGTTTCTTCAACATATTCATGAGATGCCGGCACTTCTTTTTTGATAGCGGGTACCATGTGATTGATCGGTATAGGCTGTACGTTATGAATAGCATGTACCGACTCGATATCCGGCTCGCTGAAATCTGTAAGAGGCTGAAATTCGAAAGATTTACGCAATGCCACACTTTGAGTGGTTACCGGTGTAGGCTGAGCGATTGTTGAATATACAATGTTTTTAAGCTCATTCAATTCTTTCCTCATCTCAAAAATCACCTGATAAAGCAGTTCGCGTTCACTTCCGTATAAGCCGCTCTCCTTATCGTTTCCATTAACAGCCGGCAGTTTTTCCATATCTACCTTTGGCAGGTAATAACGCAGGGTATCCTCGTCTATCTCCCGG
>JAVWBH010000351.1:0-2991 GCA_036649595.1 Bacteroidales bacterium | reverse complement strand
TATGTAGTGGTAGCGCAGGGGATTGAATATACTGATTTTTCGAAGGTAATTAGTTTGAATGAATCGGGAGCCTGTTTATGGAAAGAATTAGAGGGGAAAGAGTTTACTGTTTCAGACATTGTAACTTTGTTGATGGATTACTACATTGTAGATGAGGCAACGGCACTGCGTGACGGTGAGGCTTTTTTTCATTCGATGAAACAGGCGCATATTATTTGAATGAAGAAGCCCGGCTTATTTATGGATGACGTTCATTCACAGTTTTTTTATTTACTCCGGTGCGCATTGCATAATGAGCGGCCGGATTCTGCGATTTTTAGCTCTGTTGCCGGCGTGCGCTGGCATGAGTTGTATCAAATGGCTGCTCAACAGGCATTGCTCGGTGTAATTTATGATGTAGTATCTGCTTTGCCTGAGTCTATTCAGCCCGAACGACCGTTGCGTCTGAAGTGGTTTATGGCGGTACAGCGAATCGAGCAGGCAAATCTGAAATTGAATAAGGTATTAGCGGATATAGCACACTTGATGCAGAAGCAACAAACCGATTTCTTTTTATTGAAAGGACAGGGCGTTGCCTCTTTTTATCCGAATCCTTTACGGCGGCAGTCGGGCGACATCGATTTATTATTTCCGTCGGCAACTGATTTTCAAAAGGCTCACACTTGGTTGCGTACAATGAATCTTCCGGATGCCGTTTCGGTAAAACATATTAGTTTTAATATGGAGGGCGCTCATATTGAGTTTCATGACCGATTGGAGGAGATGCATTATCCACCGGCAAACCGGGTAATGCAACAGCATTTTGCTTCTTATCTGGAAAAAGGAGAATATGAATCATTAACTGTTCAGGGATGCCGGATAAAGGGATTGCCCCCCGAAGTGAATCTGGTATACATGATGCTGCATATATTAAATCATCTTCTTACCGGAGGGATCGGCTTGCGCCAATGGTGTGACTGGGCCTTGTATGCAAAATATCATCAGGGCAAAACGGATACCGGGCTTATGACGCGGTTATTGGAAAAAACCGGATTAACCCGTTTTGCAAATGCTTTTGCTCAGATTCAGCATGATTATCTGGGAGTTCCGACAGCGGCTATTCCTTATTATTTTGATACGGAGCCTTTAAGTGATTGTTTGTTGGCTGATATTTTGGAGGGTGGCAACTTTGGTTACCATCGAAAAGGGAAAAAAAGGCCTGCGGGCAAATGGCGCGGGAAACTGCATACGGCAGATAAGATTATCCGGCGCGGATATCGCTTTTTTCAACTTAGTCCGGCCGAAGCATTCTGGTTTCCGGTACATTATTCTGTATGTAATGTGCGTATGTTTCTGAATGAGCGTATATAATCTTCAATAATTTTTTATGATTAGAAAGATCTGGGCTGTTTCGGCCGGGTACCGATTAAGGATCTTAATTTCTACTCTTCTGGGATTGGGATCCGTAGTCACTTCTATTTTATTTATCTGGGCCTCCAAGCGGGTAATCGATATTGCTACGGGTGATGTATCCGGTAGTTTTTTAATGGCATCTTTATTAACCGGCTTTCTGCTGCTGTTGCAATTGGGGATGCAGTGTTTGAATCACCGGCTTTCAATCCGGTTGCAAGCGGGTTTGTCAAATCAGTTGCGGAGCCGCCTGTTTAAACAATTGATGCATAGTAGCTGGAATGAAACGGAACGATTTCGGACCGGCGACCTTATGACCCGGATAATGCAGGATAACAATGAAGTGGTGCGTTTGTTGGCCGGTACTATTCCGCAGATTATAATAACCGCAACGGAACTGTTTTGCGCGTTTGTATTTTTGTATCTTCTGAATGCCGGATTAGCATTAACCATCCTTTTTATTACGCCCATTTTCTTGCTGTTAAGTAAATTATATCTGAAAAGAATGCGTTTCTATTCCCGGCAGATTAAACGGAGTGATAGCCGGATCAATACAATGCTTCATGAAAGTTTTACCCATCGCACCGTATTGAAAACATTAGAGTATATACCGCTGCAGATTCAAAATTTAAATGATTTACAGACACGGCTGATGCGTCAGACGATGAATCGGGGTAATCTGTCTGTCTTTTCAAATGCCGCTGTCTCGGTTGGGTTCTCAACCGGCTACCTGATCGCCTTTTTATGGGGCGGGGTGCAAATACAAAGCGGGGCGATATCATTCGGTACGATGACGGCTTTTTTGCAGTTGGCAAGTAAAATACAGACTCCCGCGCTGGGGCTTATCCGGTTGTTGCCCTCTCTGATCAGTACCTGGACTGCTTCAGAACGGCTAATGGAATTAGAAACTCTTAAAAAGGAAACTGGTGAAGAGAAACATGCTCTGGAGGGTGATCTGACTTTGTCGCTTCAAAATGTATCCTATGGGTATCATTCAGAGACTCCGGTATTGCGCGATGTTACGATGGAGTTTAAGGCAGCTACCATGACTGCGGTGATGGGGGAGACGGGAGCCGGTAAAACGACACTGATCCGGTTGTTACTGGGCCTGATCCTTCCGCGGCAAGGCGAAATAACTGTTTCAAACCGACAAAAGAAAATCGGTATATCTGCCGGTACGCGTTGCAATTTTGTGTATGTCCCGCAAGGCAATACGCTTTTTGCAACATCTATTCGAAATAATCTGTTGATGGGAAATCCGAATGCTTCACAAGAAGAACTGCATGAGGCACTCCATACTGCCGCAGCTGATTTCGTTTTTGATCTGCCCAATGGGATTTATACACGTTTGGGAGAACAAGGTTCGGGGCTCTCTGAAGGACAGGCACAGCGGATCGCAATTGCACGTGCGTTGCTTCGGCCGGGAGGGGTGGTGATTTTGGATGAGGCCACATCTGCCCTGGATATGGAAACAGAGGCTCTCTTTTTGAAGCGGCTAAAAAAACGATTGGCCGGCAGGACGGTGATTTTTATAACGCATCATCCGGTGCTGGCCAAATCGTGTGATATGGTTTATCGTATTGGTAACTGATTTATCAGGAT
>JAVWBH010000350.1:0-2996 GCA_036649595.1 Bacteroidales bacterium | reverse complement strand
ATGATAAAAGATAAACACAGGATTTCGAAGTATCAAATTAGATGCTTACAGGCGGAAACAGAACGATAAGATAACCAGAAAAAGAGAAGAGCCCGGTATTGCAACCCGGGCTCTTTTTGTTTAATCTCCGTTTAATTCTTCTATTGTTATACCTTCAACTCTATTTTCTAAACTCCCGATCGATTAAAAATCAGGTTTCCCTACACCTTTTTAAATCTCCCTATAGTGGGGTTTGCGTCGGCTCCGGAGATCCGCTCCATCGCCTGCGCGGATCCGCTCCGTCGCCTGCGCAGATTTGCTCCGATTCCTCCGGAAGCGTTGAAGCGGATCTCCGGAGCCGATGGAGCGGATCTCCGGACGGTTTTTCAACGTGGGTATAGGGGATTTTCAAACAGGGTATGCATTGCTTCGACAATGATTGAAGTAGATTTCATGTACCCTGCTCTTTTGCTAAAGAAACAGTCTTTCTGATGAGCTGATTTAAAAGATACAAAAAACCGTCATAAATACAACTAACATGTTGATTTATGACGGTTTATCTTAAGAATAACCTAAAAGAAGGACTTTTTCAGTGCCCTCTGCTTTTGAGGTGCACCCTCTTCTTTTCATTTAAAAATGAGCCTGTTATTTTTTCTTTGTAATAGCCGCACTTGCGGCTTTAGCTTCAGCTACCGCATAAGCCGGTGCATGTTTTTCATGCTTTGCTGTTTTTTCCTTTTTTGTTTTTTTGTTTCCTGCAGCTCCCATAGTAATAATCTCCCAATAATTAAAAAGTTAATAATAAGAATTGCGAGTCGAGTTCGGTTATGTATTGACATGAATGCATAGCTGGACAGCTCTACATTGTTTCATACAAATAACATGCCATTAACAAAAAAACTGTCAAGTAGCCTTTAAATGCGTCTATTAGTCCGATTATGTCAGTAGGTATTTTAAATTTCCAGTTCTGGCAGTGTATCAGTCAGTACTTTACTTACTTTCTTTCCGTTTACGGTATCCGTAATTTTAGTTTTGCCATTTTTGGCATTGTAATTTACAGTGGCCTTTTTGTCCGGGTTTGTGACACAGAAAGAGGCATTCCCTTTATCGGTAAGATTACACTCAATTATCCAGCCTTCCACTTCGAAATTATCTCCGTTTCGTGTAATATTCCGGTCATGTACTTCATTACCATGTATATCCATAATCGTTAAAAACCGTGTTTTTACAGCCTTCGCAGAAGTTGCAGAAAAATGCCAGTGATTAGGATATGTAATTGTTTTCCCGTCGGCCGTTGTTTTGTTAAGCCAGTTGACAGGAGTGGTAAAGAACTGGTCGGTCATATCGGTTGTCATGCTTTCAGAACAGAATAGATGAGCTTTCGCAACCCCTGTCTTATTTTTGCCTGTAATGATAAAACCTTTTTGGTTGTTTACCAATTGAGTTTCTTTCAACTCCATAGGGAATTCGGTAGTATGCAGCAAATAACTGTAAGTTACGGCTTCTGTTGCTTCTAATTCGTCATAAATAGCATATAGACCGGTATTACCCAATTGTACGACATGACGGCGGAATGTTTTTAGTTTATCTTCATCCCAACCATTTTCAGGAGTAAACTGGGTTCCCGAAAGTTCTGCACGAATCAGCCAGATAGGAGCAGTTACTTTACCATAAGCATTTGACGCATCACCGGCGAAATACGAAACCGCTTCTCCTTCATAATATTGAGGAATCCATCCATATCCTTCTGTTCCGATTTTCTGGCACATGCCATTTACAAGGATTGAATTATGGCCGCGGGTATTCCGATACGAATACATACAGTGATCATCTGTAAATCCGGTGCGGTGTCCGCTACTGTAGAAGATCGGCTGCCCTCCGAAGAAGGTATTGAATCCATTCTGATTAGATAACGCATGAGAGGTTGACCCGTAAGGACTCGAGCGGAACGCAAACATTGCATTTTTCTCATAATTTGCCAGATCGGTATGCATGGTTGCTAAACCGGTTTCAGAGAAAATATGAGCGTTAGGCAGATCCTGCAATCCTTTTTCAGAAGCAACCGGTTTTTTTGATGTTGTAACGCGGTACCAGGTTAAATCGCCCGATTTTCCTAAGAAGTTTTTCTTTAAAACCTCTTTGTCTTCAGCAAGGATGCGTTTTACATAATCGGCCGCATATGGGTTTTGACATTCGCGGGATAATGCATCCGCATATCCTACACGTACGCCACTTGGTTTTTTCTGTCCTTCATGGGCATTTCCATGTCCGGCAGTTTTTGAGAAAGGCGGTTGTTGATAGATTACGTATTGGGCATTGTTGTTATACCATGGATCGTTGAAATAATCATATCCTGTAATGCGAGAATAAAATGCCGGAACTTCAATCAGAGTACGGATATTTACATGGAAATAAGAATCTCCGTTATGCCATCCCCCGTCATTATTAAGGCCAGGGAAACGGGCAACCCACATGTTATAGCAATAATCTACCCAGGTATTCGCTTCGGGTAAATCACCGTAAGAGGCGAATGCTCCCATTGTCAGGATACGGAAAGTCATCTGCCATACGTGGTTGTCAGCAATACGATTTTCCAGGTGATTGACAAATTCTTCGAAAAATAAATTTCCGTTTTCACGTAAGCTGTTTAACAGAAGTGTTTTTTCATCGGCTGTTAGCAAGTCGTAGAAAGCATCATATGCAGAGGTACTTACGGCGAGCAGCGTAGAGGCATTAAAGTCGCCTGCAAAGTTCTTGCTACCTTTCCAGGAAAGCATTTCACGGATACGATCCATCGCACCATTGTAGAAACGCTGATCTTTTGTCAACAGGTAAGCTCTGACCATTGCTTCGATATTTGCTTCCTCACGGTCTACAATCTTACGGCTTTCACGGATAAGCAGGGATTTTCGCTGTACTTGATTGGTTAATCCGGCTACTTTAGACGTGTCAATTTCGTTATCGATATGGCCAAGTTTAACACTTAGTGCTTTTTCAGCCTTTTTGATAAATTGTTG
>JAVWBH010000349.1:0-3011 GCA_036649595.1 Bacteroidales bacterium | reverse complement strand
TGGCGTATACACGCTTTCCAGGCGTGCCTCTTCAACCACTCGAGCACCACTCCTTGATTGATTATATTATAGTTTAGCAACTAAAAATATCTCTTCGGACGCAAATGTAATTAAAAAACTTTCTCTTGTATGCGTTTCTCAGCAAGTTTATGTGTGTTAAAATGCGTATTAGTGTTTTTTAATACCCAAAACTGTCTTAAAAAACAGTTTTGAATAGCCTTTTTGCGTTTTCTGTTGTAATCTGGTTAATGGCATCGTAGTCCATATCCAGAATTTCGGCGATTTTTTTTGCGGTTTCTATTACATAAGCGGGCTCATTTCTTTTCCCGCGGTAAGGAACCGGAGCCAGATAAGGGGCATCGGTTTCAACAACCAGATGGTCTGCGCCTATGGTCCGGATCACATCCGGTAAATGGCTCTTTTTAAATGTTGCGATTCCGTTGATCCCGAACAGAAAATCGCCGTTTTCGCGTATCTTCTCAACATCTTCCGCCGTGCCTGAAAAACTGTGGATAATTCCCCGTAGATTCAAGTGTTTATGTGTTTCCAGTGTCCGATGCAGATCCTCAAAAGCATCTCTTACATGGATGATTACCGGAAGGTCTCTTTCGTGGGCCCATTGTAGTTGGCGCCCGAAAGCAACAAGCTGTTGCTCGCGGTATGTTTTATCCCAATACAAGTCGATTCCGATCTCGCCGATAGCACAAAACGGATATCGGTCGATCTCTTTTTCAAGGATGCTAAGTTGTTCTTCAAAATCGGCTTCCACACTTGTCGGGTGAAGTCCGATGGTCGGGATGCAGACGTCGGGATGCTGCTTCCATATTTTAAGTAAAGGCTCGAGTGATCCGGCATCTACATTTGCCAGAATAATTTGTTCCACTCCGGCTCCGACAGCTCTTTTTATTACCTCTTCGCGATCCTGATCAAACTCCTCCGAATAAATATGAGCATGTGTATCAATCATTGAAACTTAATTTTTTCTGGAGTCTGGCCGCTTCAATCGCTTTCTTTTCTTTTGTGCGATAATAATAAACGACTCCGAACTCCTGGCATTTATAAATCTTCTCGGCCGACGGGTAATCTTTAAACGCTTCTTCTACTTGATTCCAGATATCCAGAATGAGCTCGTCTGCTTTTTCGCGCATAAGAGCTACTTTTTCAAGATTCCGGGTCGTGTTTGCCTGAAAGGTTTTCTGATTATGGTAAGCCTCCGTAAAGATATTAAAATGTACTTTTACTTTTGCTATCGTCGGATTGTAAATTGGTGCTCCTCCTGCCCTCAAACGCTCATCCTCTCCTTTTATAATCCATTCTCCCCATTTCAGGATATTGACTTCGGTCGAAAGATCCGGCACGGTATAATCATTGATATCCAGGCCGTATAACTTTTTGTTCTCCTTTTTTATCTCGAAGCGTACGATAGCCATGTTTAACACCTGGATGAAATGCGAAATGTAAAGGCGTGCGGTTTTTACCTGCTTCTGATATTTCTTACTGGCTTTTACCTGTTCTTCAAAGCTTTGCAGGTACAGCTGGTGCATCCGTTTAAAGGTGATCAGAAAATTAGCTGCATCTTGTACGGATTTATAAGACAAGACCAGCGTTCCGTTATCGCGGCAGTCATCTTTCTCAACGATTGTTTCGAGTGCCTTGATGCGGGCCTGATCCGTATTGGGTAGTCGGCGGTATGGCATAGTTTTTCGGTGTTTAAGGTGGGGGAGTCTTAAGACTCCCGGTACATCAGGTCTTCAGCTAACTTTAATAAAGCTGCTTTCTTCTGAGTGGAGACCGTTGTTTTATGGAAAGCCTCGATTCCTTTTCTGAAATATTGTTTCATTTTCAGTTCGCAGAGTTCTTTCGCTCCGGTCTCGCCATATAGTTCGGTAAAGAGGGCTATCTTTTTGGCTGGATCAAACTCTTTTTTCGATAACCATTCGGTCAGTACGGCACGTTGTTCTGCCGAAGCGTTTGTTAATGCGCTGATTAATAAGAAGGTTTTCTTATTATTCAGAATATCACCTCCGATGTTTTTTCCGAATACTTCCGGATCGGCATAAACATCGAGTAAATCATCTTTTAGCTGAAATGCCAGGCCGATATTTTCGCCGAATTCATATAATTTATCTGCGTCTTCCTGCGAAGCTCCCCCTATAATGGCTCCGGTCTTTAATGCGCAACCCAGCAGGACTGCCGTTTTCAGCCGAATCATTTCAATGTATTCTTCTTCGGTTACCTGATCCCGGCTCTCAAACTCCATATCATATTGTTGGCCTTCGCAGATTTCCAGAGCCGTGGCAGAAAACAGCGATAATATCACGTGCAATTTTGATGCCGGAGTTTGCGCAATCAGTTGATAAGCCATGATTTGCATGGCATCTCCTGAAAGGATCGCCGTATTGTCGTCCCACTTCTTATGTACGGTAGGTTTGTTGCGTCGCCGGTCTGCCTTATCCATCAGGTCGTCATGCAGCAATGTGAAATTATGAAAGACCTCAATACCAAGCGCAGGCTGCAGTGCTTTTTCCGGGTGCGGCGTGTACATTGCGGCAGACATGAGCGTTAGAACCGGACGAATCCGTTTTCCTCCCAAATCAAGAATATAACGGATCGGATCGAACAATCCCTGCGGATTTTCCGGATAAGTAAGTTCTTTGAGTGATTGATTAATTAACTCGGTTAATTCTTTTTGATCTTTCATAACAAACAAGGTGAAGTCTCCTTTGGCAGTCGACACATTTTACAGTAATTAATATAGATTCTCAAAAGTAGTGCTTTTGTGAAAATAACAAAACAGAAAGGGATGATAATCAATAAGTATTTAAATCGCCGAAAAAATAATACGTTTATATCCACCTTAAGCGACTTTTCAAATTTCGGGTACCAATTATACTTTTATTGGGCATGAAGATTGCGCGCACCGTACGGAGTTCTTCCGCGTACCGTACGGAATCCTTCAATACAGCGTACGCAATCCTTCCATACACCGTACGCTGTAAGAGAGAACTCCG
>JAVWBH010000348.1:0-3012 GCA_036649595.1 Bacteroidales bacterium | reverse complement strand
CTACTGAGCCCTGACAACCAAGCAAAGAATAACCGGCAACACTTACTCCTAAAAGGCGGAGGAATTCAAGTCTGTTCATAGTAATTAGAATATAATAAGAGAGGATATCGCAATCCGTTTTTAATATCCTCTCTTGAATGAATCAATTTTTAACGAATAACAATCGGAGTACTTACAACTTCGTGTCCGCTAACAACTTTGGCGATCAATACAGATCCTGCATAAGGTTTTAATGAAACCATATTTAATTCGCCTACCGGAATCTGTTTAACCAATTGGCCAGTAGTTGTGTACAACAAAACAACGCCCTCTGTAAGCGTAGTATGCAGATACATACCATCACTCCATAGTTTTATATCTTTACCACCTTTAATCGAGCTGATACCCGTTACATCACCAAATTCGACAGCACCAATTGACGGAGATGCCGGACGTGCTTTCCCTAGCTGGTCGGTCTTCGGAACAGTTACATTTGCATAAGAAGCAATGCCGGCTCCTTTTGCAATACTACCTGCAGAAATCATGGCGATTGGCATACTGCCTGCATATGCTAATGTAGGAGCATACATAATATCACCATCTTCCATATCTTCATTAAATGAATTATCCAGCCGATAAATCTCACCGTAAATATTAGCTTTCGCAAAATCAGTTACTTCAATATTCGAATTATCATATACATTTAATTTTTTATTGTTAATCTGCTTATCATCTGCTGTTTTTTCCAATACGCCCAGAATATTGTTTTTCAGATCCCACAAATATGTTCTTGGATATACATTTCCACTATCATCCACATTTCCGTCATAGATACAGATATCCTGAGGCACAAAATAAGCACCATCAATCAATCCGCCCGCATTTCCGGCCATAATACTGTTTACCATCACTAACTTGCTTGCACAATCTGAATTTGAGAAAATACAAATGGCTCCCCCAATATTTTTAGTAGAATAGTTTCCGGTAAAAGAACAGTTTACAACAGTGGTAACCAATGGTTTTGTATTATCGGCATAACGGCTATAGGCATATACGACCCCTCCGCGATCACCCGCCTGGTTACGAATAAAAGTACTGTTTTCTAAGTTAATGTTTGCTTGATAATCTTTAGCTGCAGTTGTATAAACATAGATACATCCGCCCGATTGGCTGGCTCTGTTATTCAATAAGGTGCATCCGGTCATATTTAAAGTAGCCTGATTGTAGATACGAAAACAACCCCCATTTGCTCCTTTATTTCCATCAAATACCGAATTGGTAATATTGGCCGTACATAAAGTGCTGACTCCGATACATCCGCCTGTAGCGGTGGTTTTGTTATTTAAAAACTCACAGTTATCGATATTCAGCGTACCTGAGTTCTGAATAAATATAGCCTGATTGGTTTTATCTGAAAAGATACAATTATTGACCGATACGACGCCCCCTTTTATATCGAGTACCTTGTCGCCTTTTTCGAACTTGATTTTTTTATTATCCTTCTTATTCAGACCATTTATCGTTAAATTTTTATTTTCAATGGTCACCGTAGCAAACGGCGAGATAACTCCACCTTCTACATCAAAATTAATAACATCTCCCGAAGCAGAATTTACAAGTGCATGAAGAAAAGAACCCTCGGTAGAGCTGTCTCCGGCAGGATTAGTAACCGTAAAATCGGCAGCAAACAGACTATTTGCCATCAAATACGCAAAAGAGAGTAATAATGTCTTTTTCATAATCGTTTTTTTTAATGTTAGAACTTAAAATTACAAATTAGCTTATATGTGAGATTTGTATTATTTCCAATGAGTTGAACAATCAGAAAAGAGTGATTCGGAAAATCACAAGGGATTTGTCCGGAAGCCTCATCTATGTACCGGCGCAGTAGTAAACTGCCATTATCCGAATAAACAGAAAGCGTTACTGGCTCACCGATACCTTGAATCACAATACCATTTTCCATCACCGCGACCGTTGGCTTATTTAACTGCGGAGAATGAATCCCGGTCATATTCGACCATTGATAACGTGGTAAAAACAGATAACTGTAATTCTGTGGAATCTGAATACATTGTTCCTGATCCGAAATATTATCTGCTAGGTTAAGTCCGAGGTAAGCCGGTGTGCTATTGGTCTCTATCCCGGCAATCATTTCATTCTGTCCTTTATCGAGAGCTATTCCCGTAAGAACGTCATCTTTAGAGCCTCCCACCCGGCGGATAAAATCCATTGTATGATTCCGATCAATACGTGCTAAAAAGAAATCTGCTTTCCCGCGCGAAACGGGTATATAGTCGGGTAAATAAGCGAACGACTCGGAGGTAGTATAACCACCCAGATATATATTTCCGGTATCATCAGCTGCAATAGCCGACTTCATTTTGTAGATTCCGTTTTCATCCCGTATCTCTTCATAGTTTCCAAATGACTGAAAGTGTACTACATCACCGTTCGGATTAATCCGCATAAGACCGGTTCCTCCGTAGTTGAGCGATGTACTTTGACTAAAGTCAGATATCACGCGCTGTTGATTTGCTAATTCATCATATATTTCAACCCGTTTCCCTGAGCCCCATATCATCAGATTCAGAAAATGATTGGCATCAACTGCTGCCGAAACAGGATTCGCTCCATTTCCATAACACAGGTCTCGCTGCATCGTCTCACTCCGGCTTCCTAAGCCTTTCATTTTACGCACCCAGCCGATGGTTCCTTTTTCGTCAAACTGACTGATATAGCAACTGTATGCACTGTGCGGATCTGCAGCCAACTCCCTACCTCCAACCTTTATGTCTGTTGCATTCGATGTAAAAACAACATACACTTTTCCGGTTGGATCTATCACCACTTTATTCAATTGAGAGTTTAAGCCATTCGCGGGCTCAATCGTTTGATACCACTGCAATACACCTGTGGCGGAGAAAGATGCCACAATACTACCTGAGCCTGTTAATGAAATCTGAGTGCCATCTATTTGCAAACCGTCCGAAATATCAAATCCCAAATAATAGTCACCATTTTCTTTCACTG
>JAVWBH010000347.1:0-3021 GCA_036649595.1 Bacteroidales bacterium | reverse complement strand
ATCTTCAGGAGATGCTTATCCTCAGGTAAAAACGTATACGTTCGGAGTAAACCTGTCTTTTTAAATGAGACGAAGACAGTTACGATAAATAATAAAAAAACAGACCTATGAAATATATAAAATATGCAGCTTTCGCTTTGACGCTTAGTCTTGGCTCTTGCAGTGATTTTCTGGATCGTTATCCTCAGGACTCGGTAACGAATGAAACGTACTGGCAAACAGAAGAACAGTTACAGGCTGCCCTTTACCCTTGTTATTCGGCTTTTTTCAAGGATTTTATGGTAAACTGGAGCGAATCGACTTCCGATATGATTATGTGGGGGAATATCAGTAGTGGTTTGAGTAAAGTTTCCGGAGGCAAACATTCCTATACAGACGGATTTCCTTTTACAACTTATTGGCAGCAGAGCTATGAATACATTTTCAAGTGCAATAATTTCCTGGATAATTATAATAAAGCGGAGGTAAGCCAGGAGGTGAAGGATATTTATGCCGGAGAGGTAAAAGTGATCCGGGCTTATCTTTATTTTTTGCTTACTACATTTTGGGGAGATATTCCTTGGGTTGACAGGGTAATTACTGCCGAAGAGGCCTATATAGCCCGCACGCCCAGAAGCGAAGTGATCGACCACCTTATGGAAGATCTTGATTGGGCCGCATCAAAACTACCTGCCGAAAGGCAGATTGGTAACAATGTTGGCCGTATTGACCGTTGGGGAGCTTTGGCCATGAAGGCGCGTATCGCTTTGCAAAACGAACGTTGGGCAGAGGCCGCGAAATCGGCACAGGAAATTATTGATAATGGCCCTTACGGATTATATGATTATGAAAAAGTATATCAGTTAGAAGGTGATTTCGAAACGAACCCTTCTAATAATGAGTCAATCATATACAGCTTTTATAAACAGGATGTCCGCATGCATAATATGTCGAATGAGACCTGCTGTCCGGTCGACTATATTCGCCTGAATCCGTCAAAGTCGTTAATCGATTCTTATCTGTGTATTGATGGCAAACCGGCAAAAACAGGTCTCGAATATTATAACCGTACAGATGTAGAGGTATCTCCGCTGTATAAATTTCCGGAAGAACATTATGTTGATTATTTCCAGAACCGCGATCCGCGTCTGAAAATGACAATCTATGCTCCCGGTGATAAATGGCCCGGCGGCGACGACGGCGACCAGGAAACCCGCAAACCTAATCCGATATTCAATCTGCCTCGTTTTTCCACGTTGCAGTCGGGTATTAACGGAGCGAACGGAATTACCGGGTTCTATCTTAAAAAATACAATGTCCAGCAGTTTGCCGGAGTATATAATGAATGCCATAATAACCTGAATGTAATTCGGTTTGCAGAAGTATTGTTAATTTATGCCGAGGCTACTTTCCAGTTGCAGGGGAAATCGCTTACCCAGCAACAGATTGATTACTCTATTAATAAGTTGCGTAATCGGGTAGGAATGCATCCGATGATCTTGACCGAATTACAAGCCTGGAATATGAATCTCGAAACAGAGATCCGGCGCGAGCGCACAGTCGAAATGACCATGGATGGGATGCGTTATGCCGATGTGATGAGATGGAAGGAAGGCGAATTGCGTTTTGGCCGCGCCATCACCGGTCCGAGCCTTACCGTTTGTCTGAATGACCTGGGTGCAAATCCGTATCCCGACACAGGGGTCGATGAGTTTGGCGATGTGATTTATGAGAAATCAACCGTGCAAAACGGAGCTCGTTATTTTGATGGCTCAAAACATTATCTATGGCCCGTGCCATACGCCGAACGTGTTAAGAATCCATTGTTAGGGCAGAATCCGGGCTGGCCGATGTAAATAATACAGAAATAAAATCATTGCATGATAAAGAAGATATTTTGTGGCATATTTCTGTTTATCGGAATACTTGCCTGTGATAAGAAAGATAATTTGTCTGATGTTGATCCGGGATGGAATACTCCCGGGTCCAACTCGGACGAGCTCGTGGTGATGAGTTATAATATCCGCCATTGTGCACCTTATTATGGAACTTCAGAAACAACAAAAGCGGATGTAGATAATGTTGCAGCCGTTTTAAAGCGGTTAAAACCGGATGTTGTTTTTTTACAGGAAGTGGATAAGAATACCACCCGCAGCCTGGGTATTGATCAAACGAAAAAGCTGGCAGAGCTGGCGGGATATCCTTTCCATTACTTTTTCAAGGCAATGGATTATCAGGGAGGCGACTATGGAATCGCTATTATTTCAGGTATTCCTTTACAGGATTGTGTTGCACATCGGCTCCCGAAAGAGTATGAGAGCGGTGTTGTCGAAGGCGATTATGTAGTCGGAACGGCAAGAATCCGGTTTGCCAATACCGATATCGTATTGGTAAACGCCCATTTGTCTGTTTACCAGTCAGACCGCGATAAACAGATGCCGTATGTCTTGTCAGAGATTATAGGAAGTCAAACCAACCGGGTTTTGTTTTGCGGCGATTTCAATGCAATACCGTCAAATCTGAATATTCAGCAATTGACGGCAGCTAAATTCTTACGTACCAATACAGATGCAAAGAATTTTACCATTCCCAGTCATGCCCCCAATAGAGAGATTGACTATATCAGCTATCGTCCGGGTAATGGATTTTCCGTGTATAACCATCTGGTGCATACCGGTATCAGTGCGTCCGACCATTTGCCAATCACCGCTAAACTGAAAATAATACAGCCCTGATTGCGAAACACAAAGCAACTGATGAACTAAAATAAAAATACGATGAAAAAGACCTTAAAAATACGATTGTTCATAATAACCCTCCTGGCGGGTATCGGCGTGCAGGCTCAGACTTTGCCAAAAGTCTCATTCATGACGTATAATATCCAGGGACATGCCGTAACGGATCAGCGCATTAAAGATGCGGCAACGGTTATCAACAGTGTTTCGCCCGAAGTTGTCGCTATCCAGGAAGTGGATATGCGCCCTTACCTTTTCCGCCATGATTACCTGAAAGATCTGGCCGATTCTACCGGTATGCATCATG
>JAVWBH010000346.1:0-3025 GCA_036649595.1 Bacteroidales bacterium | reverse complement strand
GGCCGACTGGCGCCGGGCGTTTGCTATCGACTGTGGAGTAAAGCTACGCATGAACGATTAGCAGATCACCGTACCCCTGAGATTGAAGAAGCAGATCTGGCATCCTTAACGCTGGATATGGCATTATGGGGAGTAAGTGATATTACACAAATGACTTGGCTTACTCCGCCTCCGAAAGCTCACCTGACACAGGCCGCACGACTATTGGAAGACTTAGAAGCACTCGAAAACGGAAAGGTAACTGATTATGGTAAAAAGATGCATGCACTCCCGTGCCATCCGCGTATTGCCCATATGCTTATTTGCGCAAAAGAATCAGCGCTATTGCCCCTTGCTACCGATATTGCAGCCTTATTGGAAGAACGCGATCCGCTGCCAAAAGACACGGGTATTGATATTAACCTGCGTATTGAGGCTTTACGCCGTTTCCGGTCTCGCCAATCAGAGCACCCGGTATTTTCCCGAATCGAAAAGGTTGCAAACTCTTATCGGCAGCTATTGAACATTGCCGCGGACAATGGTCCTGTTGACCCCTATACCACGGGATATCTTTTAGTACAGGCATTTCCTGAACGAATAGCATGTGCCAGCCCGGGAACAAATGCCCGCTTTCAGTTAGCAAACGGAAGCATCATGATGGCCGGCCACAAAGATGATCTGGCATATGAATCATGGCTTGCCGTAGCCCAACTGGATGCACGCGACGGGATAGGACGCATTTTTATGGCTTCTCCGTTAAATCCGCAAGACCTGTTACCTCTGGTTAAAGAGCGCGAAACAGTTATCTGGGACAGCCGAAAAGGGGGATTGATCGCCCAAAGTGAAATGCGAATCGGCAATATTCTATTGAAAAGTACGCCTTTACAGCATGTTTCACAAGAAAAACGAAATGCGGCTATTTGCGATGCCATCCGAAGAGAAGGTGAGCAACTGCTTGATTTTAATCCAGACATGATTCAATGGCAAAACCGGGTTATGAGCCTTCGCTGTTGGCAACCGCAACAACATTGGCCAGATGTCAGCACTGCCACCCTTCTTCGTTCTTGCGACGAATGGCTTTCGCCTTATCTGAACAACATCCGGAAACCGGAGGATTTGAAACGGATCAAACTGACAGAAGTACTGCAGTTCCATCTCGACTATACATTACAACAGCAGTTAGAAGAATTGGCTCCTGCCCGGATACAGGTTCCGAGCGGATCATTTATCAAACTACAGTATTTCAACGACGGCGCTCAGCCGGTATTGGCTGTTCGGCTACAAGAAGTTTTCGGTCTGGCAGAAACACCCCGTATCAATAATGGAACCATTCCATTACTGATGCATTTGCTGTCGCCCGGTTTCAAGCCGGTACAGATCACATCTGACCTTAACAGTTTCTGGAATAATGCGTATTTTGAAGTTAAAAAGGAATTACGTACCCGTTATCCGAAACATGTATGGCCCGATGACCCATGGGTTGAAAAAGCAATACGGGGAGTTAAGCCCCGATCAAATAATAAATAGAATTCATTAAAATCAAAATTATATGCCAACATTACGTTTCCATGCAGTTCCGACCGAACGGTTATTACCGGTTTCTAAATCATTACTTCAAGAGTTAATGCTTATTTATCAGGTTCCGGCAGACTATTTTAATATTGAAGTTATCAAGTCAGACTTTATTGTCGAAGGAGAAGTAAAAGAGGGGTTCCCACTGGTAGAAGTCTGTGCTTTTAAACGTCCTGATGAAATTCAGGATGCGGTTGCCCGAACGATATATTTGCACCTCTGCCAAGCGGGATTTCAGGATTCAGAGGTTTACTTCACCTATCCCGATCCGCGAAGCTATTATGGAAATGGCGAACATTATTAAAAAAAACAGCTATCATATATTATTGGAGCGCAAACGCCTTATTTTAGACCCCCTATACCCTCTTTAAAATTTCCCTATACCCACGTTGAAAAACCGTCCGGAGATCCGCTCCATCGCCTCCGGAGAGTTGCTTCGACGCTTCCGGAGGAATCGAAGCAAATCTGCGCAGGCGACGGAGCGGATCCGCGCAGGCGATGGAGCGGATCTCCGGAGGCGACACAAACCCCACTATAGGAAGATATAAAAAGGAGTAAGGGGAATACGGCTTTTAATCGATCGGGGATATAGAAAATATATTTTGGGGTATAACAACAGAAGAATTAAACGGGGATTAAACAGAATGAGCCCGGTGCAATACACCGGGCTCATTTACCTATAAATTAATTAATTGCCTGATCTTTCGGGATTCCCTTCACTTTGGGCACTTCCGACAGGAAACCGTCCAATTATTGAGCATTTTTAATCATCTGCTCATTTGGGGAAACCCAAATTTCAACACGTCTGTTTTTAGCTCGTCCTGCTGCAGTCGCATTAGAAGCTACCGGATCATTCCATCCTTTACTTATTGCTTTTAATCTTGTAGGGGAAACTCCTTTTGCAACAAGAAAGTCCATCACATTCTGAGCTCTTGACATAGCCAGATCCATATTGAGCTGGCCGGATCCTGTATTACTGGTATATCCGATAACAGAAGCATTTGTTTCGGGAAAATTATTTAAATTATCAGCCAGTTTCGCAAGGAGAGTTTTTGCCTTAGGACTCAAAGTAGCCGAACCGATATTAAACAGAACCTCATCATTCAGACCTAATTTAATTGACTGAAGGTTATTTGCATCCGGAACCAGTTCTACAGAAATAAGCGTATCATTAGGTGTTGTCTGAACATCAACGATTTCCCATCCGTTAATCAATTCTTCCTGCTGTTTCTTCATCTGATCGTTAACGGTTTCGGTTACCTCCATTGTGATCGGAGTCGCCATCACGGTTTCATCAACTTCCACAACCTGATTATCCGCATCAGAATCATCACTCTGACTTACAGGAGCAACCGGAATGGTTTGCACCATCTCTTTTTTTGAATGGCAACTTGTCATCAACACAAAACCGGAACATAAAATGGCTACCAGCCCAAAATTTAATTTTTTCATAATTGCAGATAATGTTTAATTT
>JAVWBH010000345.1:1995-3031 GCA_036649595.1 Bacteroidales bacterium | reverse complement strand
CCTTTTATCGGCGGTAGCTGAGGCAAAACCGTTGCTTGCCTGGAATATCCAGATGAACGGATTGCTGAATATCCTGGAAATTGCTCGTGAAAAACAATGTGCCGTATTTACTCCGAGCTCAATCGGGGCATTCGGGCCGAATACTCCTCACATCATGACTCCTCAGGATACGATCCAGCGTCCGCAAACCATGTATGGTGTGACAAAGGTGTCTTGTGAGTTGCTGAGCGATTATTATTTCCATAAATACGGGGTGGATACCCGTTCTGTACGATTCCCTGGATTAATTTCCAATGTGACTTTGCCGGGCGGAGGTACTACGGATTATGCGGTAGATATTTATTATGCCGCTGTTGAAGGACGTGATTTTGCCTGTCCGATTCAAGCCGGTACTTTCATGGATATGATGTATATGCCGGATGCTCTGAAGGCAGCGATCGATATTATGGAGGCTGATCCTGCAAAACTAATTCATCGCAACTCCTTTAATGTAACCGCAATGAGTTTTGATCCGGAAATGATTCGTCAGGAGATTCTGAAACATATTCCTGATTTTAAAATGCATTACGAGTTTGATCCGGTGCGTCAGGCAATTGCCAATTCATGGCCGGATTCAATGGACGACAGTTGTGCTCGTGCCGAATGGGGCTGGAAGCCGCAATACAATCTTTCTTCTATGACAATCGATATGATCGATGCGCTTAAGAAGAAATTAAATAAATAAGCAGAAAATAACAAAGGCGAATGATAATCATTCGCCTTTGTTGTTTTTATAATAACGTCAGGAAAGCCCGTCGTATTTCGATTTTCTGAATTTCAACTCCTTCCGAAGGTAACCATAATTTCAAGGTATGGTTTTTACCTTTTAGCAGCTTGGCATCGAAAGATACCTTTACCGTACTGATTACTTTCGATTTAATTTCCACCTCCTGTGCCGATTGCAGGTCTAAGCCCACCTGAATACGGGCATTGTCAGGCAGTTTATTTTTTTCTATGCGGTAGTGGATTGTAATGTTATATTTTCCGCCTGTGCTTT
>JAVWBH010000345.1:0-1985 GCA_036649595.1 Bacteroidales bacterium | reverse complement strand
CCATAAGGCTTTTCCGGTTACCGCCTCGCCTTTTTTGTTATAGCTGGTTCCTTTTCCGTGAATATATTCTTTGTTACCGTTGCGTTTTGTATCGATAAAACGGGCGTTTTTATGCGCTGTTGCATCAATCGTAACATGATAGTTGTCTAACTGATGCTTGTCGTTGGCAAATAAGGATAGCGAAACGAATAAACAAGTTGTTGTAATAAACAAGATGATTTTTTTCATAATTAATTAAGTCTGTATTTTTAGCGGCGGCAAAATAAGGAAGTTTTTTACACAATTCCTATATAATAAAATGAAATCCGCCGATTGAACGCTCCCTGTTACTCTAAAATCCTTGCTTTCATCACCACATCTTCTTGTGGCCTGTCGTAACCGTTAGTCGGAATAGAGGATATGATATCAATCACGTCGAGTCCTTCGATCACCTCGCCAAAAATGGTATATTCATCTTTCAGATGCAGAGAGCCTCCTACGCTCGAATATGCTTCCCGTTCGGCGGGAGTAAAGGTCAGGCTGCCGGGGGTAGCGCGTGTCAGCGAGTCAAGCCGGTGATTGAAGGCGCGCACCTGCCTGTTGAATTCACGCGGATCGGCTTTTCGCAGCGAGTCGAGCATGGGTTTAACGGGAGGATAAATCTTCTCGCGGATCTCCTTTTTGATGGGGATATTCTTTACCAGTTCAAGTGTGTCTAACTGGCCTGAAGTATAGGGACGCCCTTCTATAATAAAGAACATCGACATGTCGGAATCTTTGTCCGGATTAAATTTTGCATCGCGGCGCGGACAGCCTACCGCTCCTTTCTTGGGTATATTTACCGAACGCAACTCATGAGGGATCTCCATGGTCTTATCGCCGTCGCCTACGCGGGTGCCCGGTTTAACGCCACGAGAGTCTTGTGATCCGCCCTGGATAATAAATTGCTGGATAACACGCCCGAACAGGGTGCCGTCGAAATATCCTTTACGGACAAGGTCCAGGAAGTAATCCCTGTGGCGGGGAGTATTGTTGTAAAGCTTTATTTTCATATCGCCCTTATTGGTGGATATCAGTACCACCCGTTCTTTTTCCTGAGCCGGGAGTTGGGCCATTCCACAGCAAAAGAAGATGAGTAAAAGGAAATAGGTTCTCATTTTGAAGTAGTTTGGCGGCAAAGGTAATTTTTTTTCATCTTTCTGCAACCATTTCTATGCCTTGTTCCGTCTAACATTATGAAAGCGCTTCAATGCAGTTGTTTGTTTAATCCTTTAATAAAAATACAGATTATGTTACGTATTAAGTTTATTGCCTTTACGGTTGCCTCTCTTCTTTTTTCGTTATGCGGATTCGCCGGGCAAACTGTTGCCTCAGATTCTATTGCTCCGATATCTCCCGCTCCGGCAGCGACGGCGAATATTCCGGCAGTCATAAATTCAAGTGCGGAGGTGGCGCAAACGATCATAAATGGTCTGGAAGATATTCTGATACCGCTCGTTGCCATTATATCTCCGTTTTTGGTTGGTTTTTTAACGATCCTCTTTGTCCTGAAATATCAGTTGAGTAAAAAGAAAGCCAAATATGCGGTGGTAACCAAAGCGCTGGAAATGGGAAAGGACCTTCCTGCCGAGTTTTTCAAAGAGGAGTCGAAGAAAAAACGCTCACCGCTGGAAGCTTCTTTGGTGCTGATCGCAGTCGGACTGGGGATGATTGTATTGGGCTGGATTGTAGAAGCTATTTTTTATGGAGTGGGAGCGATCTGTATTTTCATCGGAATAGCTAAATTTATTGCCTGGAAAATAGAAATAAAGAAAGATACAGACTCCTTTAATCCAACGGTGAATGAATAAAGCGGAAGACATAGCGCTGGTATCCCAGGTTATTCTTTTGGGAAGCGAACGGGCTTACCGGCGTTTGGTAGAAAAATACCAGACGCCGATAAGACGCTTCTTTCTCAATCATACGTGCGGAGATGAGGCTACCAGCGACGATCTGGCGCAGGAAAC
>JAVWBH010000344.1:0-3043 GCA_036649595.1 Bacteroidales bacterium | reverse complement strand
GCATTAAAAATCCCGGCAAACGAAGGTACCGACGGTAACACTTCAGAAACCTTACTGATATCAAACTTCCGGATCGCGACATCCAGGTCATTTTTGCCGACAGCTAATAGCGTATCTCTCGACTGAACGGCTAATTGCATTCCATTCTCGCCCGTCAGCAGGAAATCCGCCAAAATATGTTTTTGAGAATTCAATAAGATATAGTTATTCGGATTTACCTGCCAGTTACGATAAAGTATGATCGGGTTATACGGATCAAAACGTAAAACAATCTCTTTATCCGACATACTCAGATTAAGCCCCAGGTCTAATCCGACCTTATTATTCCCATTCTTCTGAAATAAGTTGAGTGCCAGACGATCTTGCTCTAAGGTACCCGATGCAACGGCATTAAAGGCCTTCATCGGATTTTTATTAATGCTATTTGCCGTAATCTGATAATCGATCTCTTTATCCCGTTGCAGAATAGACAGATCAACCGTATTCAACAGAAGCGTATCCTTCCGTAAATTATTTACCACCCCGTTAATCCGTATGCCATCTTTCTTTTCATTCACCATTAAAAGATCCACATTTTTATAACTCAGCCCGGTTGATTTGACAAATCCGTATAAAGCATTCTGCGTACCGGCAGCAAACTGAACAACCATTTCGGGCAATCGCGACTGCAACTGATCAATTTCGAATTTACGGTCATGCAACTGGCCGCTCAATACGGTTGAGAATTGAGAAAAGGAATGCAACAAGGTGTCTAATCCTGCGCCGGCATCGAAAGCTAATTGTAAATCTCCATTCTTGACAGACAGCAAAGTTGAATCAGCATTTACATTCGCTTTCAGAACAAGGTTTCCCAATTTATTTAAAACCCCTTTATCCCGCAAACTCATGTTATTTACCGTGGCATCTAATTGGTATACATCCTTTAAATTTGTTTGCCCGGATGCCTGAATTTGCGCCCCCACTACTGTTTCAGATTCAAGGATTTTCAAATTATACAAATCGATCCGTTTCAAATCGGCATCTAGCTTTGCGGTAATCTCTTTTTTCGACAAAACACCGTCCAGGTTAACCGCCATCGATAAAATAGTATCTGTACCGGTCAGTTTTATTTTGTAGTTCGATTTATGTAATCCGGCTTCTAAATTAAGATTCTCAATACGGTATTTACGAATATCAAACCGAGATACATCAGCCGTCAGGTCAACAAATGAGGACGGAAGAAACGGATCAAAACCGGCGCCGTCTGCCTTAGCATGCATTGTTAACATCCCGAATGACGCCTTTGGTAAAAATTTATCCAGCATCAGTTTTTCTGCGGCTAAAGCCACATAATATTTTTCCTCTACCGGGTAATAGCTGCCTTTAATGGTCAGCTCCGATTCTTGAAAACCACATTGTATCGCCCCCGTATACTGGCCGCCGTCTGCAAAGAGATTTCCTGTAAGATGAATATTTTCCGGAATAGTCAATTGGTGCTGTAATGCGGTATCCGGCAATAATTTCGGTATAAAAGAAAGATTTCGCAGATCGCCCGTTAACTGTACGTCGGCAGAAGTTTGTTTTTCATCATTCAACCGATTAAAAAAGCCTGTCGCACTCAATAAGAAAGCGGTGGGAAGCTCCATTTTTAATTCTTTAATATCCAGTTGCTCCATATTACCGCTGACATCCAGATTCAAAGATAACGGATGGTTGGGATAAATTTCGGCCGCATCCGGAGCATAAGAAGAAACGAAAAACAGAATATCCTCTTTTCCGACCTCTCCATTCAACAAACCTTTGACATTGCCTTTACGAGGTTTGGAAAACACAGATTGATCTAATCTCCCGTCAAAAGAAAGGAAACTATAGGGAGTTTTCAGTTTTAATCCCGAAACCGCCATAAAAAGAGAATCCATCTGATAAGCACCTTTCAGGGAGGTGAGCTCAAAGCCGGAGCGCTCTCTAAAAGAAGCATTCTTTATAACCGCCTTAACGGTTGATATCTGATTATAAACAGAGTCTGCTTCTATATTAATGTTATTTAAAATCATATGGGCCGGATCAAATCCGGGTAATGGCGGCAAAGTGTCTAAATTCATAGAATAAGAAGACTTTGCAATACGTATTGTCCGTACAGTATAAACATTATCGGCAAGGGATAATTTACCTTGTCGAAGATTACCGTTACCGATAAAACAATTCAAATCCATCCCCGAATCTTCCATTTTTAAAGAATACCCGGTATTGAGCACCTTCAATTGTCCGAGGCGAAATATCCAATTGAGCGTAGTTGTATCTTTGGGAATCGTGTCGGGAGGAGTTGGGAAAATATGCATATTCACATCCGCATCAGAAAGCAGGATATTTTTAACATCGCCTGTCTGTTTCGACAAACTGACATCAATACTTTTTAGCAACAGGGTGCCGACCTTCCCCTGAATGTTAAACCCGCCTATCAGCCCGGTCATATCAGTAGATATATCTTTTACCAATAGCTCGGAGATGACCACCTTACCATGCAGCAAGGGCGTAAACGCGATACCGGTTTTAAAAGATTCCAAATGAAAAAGCGTATCACCTTTTTCAGTAAAACCGTTTACACCGGACAACTCTACCTTGAGCGGAAACTTTAAGCGAAAATGGTTTATCTCTATTTCCCACCCGGTCTTCTCAGATAATATCGTTGCCGCTTTATCTTTTGCAAAATTCTGAATAGCGGGCACATATAATAATACCGGAAGTATGAGTAGAAAAATAAATATAAATAAGAAAAACCGGATCGAATATCTCAAAAAACGCTTCATTAAGTAAAACTATTTTAATGTCAAATCATAATAAATAAACAATTATAATCAGATTTAGTTATATGTTAAACATAGAAACCGAGAGGGATTAAATTGTTTTTAACAAAGCGCGAAGTTACCAAAATTAATAGTATAAAAAATATGCTTTTCCAGATGTGTTTGGAGCGGTTTCTTCAAAACAAAAAAAGGATGGCAATTGTTATACCTACAACATTAAACATGGGATTATGGACCTCTATTTCCGACTAAAAAACTTT
>JAVWBH010000343.1:0-3044 GCA_036649595.1 Bacteroidales bacterium | reverse complement strand
AAAATGCGTATACGACTCCTTCAAACCATTTATTTGAACAGATGCAGATTGCACTTTCTCCGGAAGAAGGAGCATATCGATTCGGAAAAGGAACCGTATATGTATTGAGAAATGATCCGAAAGAATATGTCTTGACAGAAAACGGAGATAAGAAGCTTATTGAAACTGTTGAAAATTTGTATGAACAGAATGCGGACGCCGGTAAACTGGAGTATAAAAATAATTTTTATCTGAGCAGGGGTGCTTATGACTTGGTTTCGGTTCTCGAAGAAAGTGTATCTGACACTCCTTATCTGATTGAGGGTGAATTGGTCGATCTGTTTGACCCGACACTTCCGGTATACCGTTCAAGACAAATCCAACCCGGAGAACAAGCATTCTTTCTGAATATTGACAGAATCGAAGACAAAAATAAACCGCAGGTACTTGCTTCTGCCGGACGCAGTTATAACGAAATACGAAACTCCAACTCTTATTCATTTATTTCGAAAGGACCGGCAGATACCTACAATGCGACTCGCGTGCTTCTGCCTGTAAAACCTGAAAAAGTAATGATAAACAGTACCGAACAGAATGTTGCAGATCTATGGGATACAAACAGTAATACCTGCCTGCTTCGTTTCGATAATAGCCCGGAGGGCGTCAAGGTTGAGTTTAGCTGGTAAATACCTGTACGACGGTATGTTGCGACAAGCCTCTTTTATCTGATTTAAAATGTTTACACTTTAATATTTATAAAATGAAAAAAACGATAGGTTGCCTTCTGACTTTCGCCTGCATGATAAATGGCGCCACGTCGGCACAGAAGAAAAGCCCGGTTGATTATGTTAACCCTCTGGTTGGAACTCAATCTACCTTTGCTTTATCAACAGGAAATACATATCCTGCCATTGCCCGCCCGTGGGGAATGAACTTCTGGACTCCGCAGACCGGAGAAATGGGGAATGGATGGGCATACGTATATACAGCCGATAAAATACGCGGTTTAAAACAGACGCATCAACCGAGTCCATGGATCAATGATTATGGCCAGTTCTCAATTATGCCGGTTACCACAGGAAAAGTTTTTAATGAGTACGACCGCGCGAGCTGGTTTTCGCATAAGGCGGAGGTTGCCAAACCTTATTACTATAATGTTTATCTGGCTGACCACGATGTTTTTGCAGAACTTTCTCCCACAGAGCGGGCAGCCATATTTCGCCTGACTTATCCTGAAAAAGAATGTTCATATCTTATTGTAGATGCTTTCGACAATGGATCTTATATCCGTATTATTCCGGAAGAAAACAAGATTGTGGGATATACAACAAAAAATAGCGGGGGTGTTCCGGAAAACTTCAAAAACTGGTTTGTCATCGAATCAAATACACCTTTCGACTATTACGGATCAGTAGCCGACAAAAACATTGCAGATGGTAACAAGGAAGCTAAAGCAGACCACTCGGGAGCCATTGTCGGATTCAAAACAAATCGGGGACAAAAAGTAGAACTACGTGTCGCTTCTTCATTTATCAGTTTAGACCAGGCAGAGAATAACCTGAAGGAATTGGGTAACGATTCGTTCGACGAAGTTGTAAACAAAGGAAAAGACAGATGGAATGAAGTTCTTGGACGTGTAGATATTGAAGATGAAAATATCGATAACTTACGTACCTTCTATTCTTGCCTTTACAGATCGGTATTATTCCCGCGTGACCTTTCTGAAATAGATGCCAATGGTAAACGGGTACATTACAGTCCTTATAATGGTAAAGTATGCAACGGCTATATGTTTACTGATACCGGATTCTGGGATACTTTCCGCTCTTTATTTCCTTTATTGAATCTACTTTATCCGGAAATGAATGCGAAGATGCAGGAAGGTCTGGTAAATACATATCAGGAAAGCGGATTTTTGCCGGAATGGGCCAGTCCGGGACATCGGGGCTGTATGGTGGGTAATAATTCCGCTTCAGTTGTAGCAGACGCCTGGGTAAAAGGAATGCGCGGATACGATATTGAAAAACTATGGGAAGCGGTTACATTCGGCGCGAATAATGTTCATCCTACCGTGCCTTCAACGGGTCGTTTAGGCTGGGAATATTACAACGAACTGGGCTATGTTCCTTATGATGTTAATATCAACGAAAATGCTGCCCGTACACTCGAATATGCTTATAATGACTGGTGTATTTATACGTTGGGAAAAGCATTGGGGAAACCTGAAAGTGAAATAGACATCTACAAGAAAAGAGCCATGAACTATGAGAACCTTTTCGATGCGGAAAACAACCTGATGAGGGGTAAAAATAAAAACGGGTCTTTCCAGACTCCGTTCAGCCCGCTAAAATGGGGAGATGCCTTTACCGAGGGAAACAGCCTGCATTATACCTGGTCTGTTTTTCATGATCCTGCAGGACTTGCACGTCTGATGGGAGGACGGGAGGAATTCAGTAAGAAACTAAATTCAATCTTCGGTATTCCGCCGCATTTTGACAATAGCTATTATGGAGGAACTATTCATGAAATACGCGAAATGCAGGTAATGAATATGGGGAACTATGCACATGGGAATCAACCTATTCAGCATATGGTTTATTTATACAACTGGAGCGATGAGCCGTGGAATACACAGTACTGGACTCGTGAAATTATGGATAAACTATATACTCCTTATCCCGACGGATATTGTGGTGATGAAGACAACGGACAAACGTCTGCATGGTATGTTTTCTCATCACTCGGCTTCTACCCTGTTTGTCCGGGAACGAATGAATATATTGTCGGATCGCCATTATTTAAGAAGGCAACCATTAAGCTGGCAAACGGTAAAAAATTAGAGATCACCGCTCCTGACAATAGTTCGGAAAAACGTTTCGTTTCGAAAATGGTACTCAACGGGAAACAGTATGACAAAAATTACCTGACACATGAAGTATTAACCAACGGCGGAAAAATCGAATATCGGATGTCGAAAGAACCAAACAAAAAGCGGGGGATTAAACAGGAAGCGATGCCTTATTCTTTTACCGATTAACAATTTATAAATCTCATATATGACAAAT
>JAVWBH010000342.1:0-3086 GCA_036649595.1 Bacteroidales bacterium | reverse complement strand
ACATGAACAATTATACCTAAGCTTCCCATTACGAAAAGGGTTAAGCCCCCTAATACGCCAATTTCCTTTGAAAAGTCGAATGCGTATAAAAACACATAGAAATTAAGGAAATAAAGAAACCATATCCCAAAGGTAAGAAAAATAAAAGACCATTTATTCTTCATAACCTGAATAGTTTTGATTCCTTCAAAAAGTTTCTGGCTGAGTTCCATCAGTTTACGTACGCCTTTGATCTGCATAAGCTGCTTCCGAAACAGGAAGATTAGCAAAATGACACTACCGATGCTGACATACAACCAAGGAGAAATAAAAATATGCCTCAAAGATCCCGCAAGGGTCTCATGCTGCTGAAAAAACAAAATAAAAAACCGGGTTTGTATAGCCAGTGTGACAACCGTTATCAATCCGATGCAAAGCACATCAAATATGCGTTCTGAAACAATGGTTCCTAATACTACGGTAAAAGGCAGTTTATGACGACGGGCTACATAATTACAACGCCAGACTTCGCCCAAACGCGGAAAAATAAGATTTACACCATAGTTGCCGAAAACAGAATTGGTCAGATCATTAAGAGAGGGGGTCTTATGAAGGGTTTTTAGCTGTTGCTTCCAGCGATAAGCTCGCAATACATGACTTAATATGGCAAATATCAAAGAGATAACAATCCACTCCCACTTAATTCCACTATCCAGCACTTTTTGTATTTCCTGAAAATCCTGACCTTTATAAAGATACCAGAGAATACCGGCACCGATTAGCATAGGGACTACGAACTTCAGACTCTTTTGTAGTATTTTCTTCAAAATGGTTTTATTAAAAACGAATTCAGATTAATGTTGTACCTTTGCAGATACGGCATCCAGCTACTTATCGGCATCAGTATAATGCAAAGATAAGGTATTCGCAGAGAATAGAGAGATAAAATCGTATCATTTCAATTATATTCTTATTACATACAATAGGCTGTTTGCGCCCTTTTTCGTATTTTTAGATTAATAACAGATAACTCATAGGATGATAAAAGCAGTTAAGCCTAAAAAATTCCTTGGACAACATTTTCTTACCGATTTATCAATCGCCGAAAATATTGCCGACACGATTCAAGAGTATAAAAATATTCCCGTTTTGGAAATCGGTCCCGGAATGGGCGTCCTGACCCAATTTCTGGTTCAGAAAGGTTTTGACCTGACTGTCGTGGAGCTGGACCGTGATTCGGTAGCATATTTAAAAGAAGCATTTCCCCAACTGGATGGAAAAATCATAGAACATGATTTTCTAAAATTAGACCTGGACAAACTATATCCGGGCGAATTCAATGTTATCGGTAATTACCCGTATAATATCTCCAGTCAGATTTTCTTTAAAGTACTCGAACACAAAGATAAGATCCCGTGCTGCAGCGGAATGATTCAGAAAGAGGTAGCCGAACGTATGGCCGCCGGCCCCGGAAGTAAAACATATGGTATTCTAAGTGTTTTAATGCAAGCCTGGTATCATATTGAATATTGCTTCACGGTACATGAACATGTTTTCAATCCGCCGCCGAGAGTAAAATCCGCTGTTATTAAGATGACCCGCAACGCAACAAAATCTCTTGATTGCGATGAAAAACTATTTAAGGCAGTTGTTAAGACAGCGTTTAATCAGCGACGCAAAACCATGCGTAACTCATTGAAACCATTGTTAGGAAAAGAGTGTGAAATATTTACAGATCCTATTTTCAATAAACGCCCCGAACAGTTATCCGTACAGGAATTCATTGAATTAACTAAATTTGTCACACCTTATGTAGTACGCTGATACGTATGATCAGATTTAACGAAGACTTTATCTTAGAAGTTCGGAATATCATCCGGACGCAGGACAACGGAGCTGCTCTTGACTTATTACAAGAGCTCCACCCTGCCGACATCGCTGAGCTTTATCAGGCCCTCGACCTGGAAGAGGCAGAGTACATTTATACCCTGCTGGATCCGGAAGTTGCGGCAGATGTATTAGCCGAGCTGGATGATGACGACCGAAAAAAGCTACTCAGCCATTTGCCTCATGAGGTGATCGCCCAGCACGTGATCCAGAATATGGATACGGATGATGCGGTCGACTTAATGCGTGATCTGAATGAAGAAGAGCAGGAAGAGATCCTTTCTCACATTGATGACATGGAACAGGCCGGAGATATCGTCGATTTGCTTAAATACGATGAAGATACAGCCGGAGGTTTGATGGGTACTGAGATGATCGTGGTAAATGAGAATTGGAGTATGCCCGAATGTATTAAGGAGATGCGTAATCAGGCAGAAGACGTGGATGAGATATACAATGTATATGTTGTTGATGACGATGAACGCCTGGTCGGAATATTCCCGCTCAAAAGCATGATTACCAGCCCTTCTGTATCTAAGGTAAAAAAGGTCATGAATAAAGAGCCGATCTCTGTAAAGACAGATACACCGATCGATGATGTAGCAAATGACTTTGAAAAATATAATCTGATTGCGATGCCCGTAATCGACAGTATCGGGCGCTTAGTAGGAAGGATTACGGTAGATGACGTGATGGATAAAGTACGCGAAATTAACGAACGCGACTATCAGTTAGCTTCCGGTTTGTCGCAGGATGTAGAAACATCCGATACCATCCTGACACAAACTTCAGCTCGTTTGCCATGGCTTTTAATCGGAATGATCGGAGGATTGAGCAACTCAATCATTCTGGGTAAATTCGAAGAGGGAATCATGACTAACCCGGCAATCGCGCTGTTTATTCCGCTTATCGGAGGAACAGGAGGAAACGTCGGGATCCAATCGTCGGCTATTGTTGTTCAAGGCTTGGCTAACGGCTCGTTAAATATGCGTACAGCCGGAAAACAAATTGTTAAAGAAGCCGGTGTAGGGCTTATCAATGCAAGTATGATCTCCGTTCTTGTATTTGCCTATAACTGGTTTAGAATGGGCAATTCGGCCATTACGGTATCCGTGTCATTATCCTTGTTTGCCGTTGTCATGTTTGCGTCTATTTTCGGAACAGTAGTTCCGCTAACCCTTGAAAAATTAAAGATTGATACGGCAATTGCAACCGGACCC
>JAVWBH010000341.1:2433-3101 GCA_036649595.1 Bacteroidales bacterium | reverse complement strand
TCCGAGGAGCTGACAGAGCGCGAAAAGGAAGTGTTGATAGAGTTGGTTAAAGGATTTACGAATAAAGAGATTGGTGAAAACCTGAATCTTTCTGTTCATACCGTAATTTCCCATCGAAAAAATATAACCCGGAAATTAGATATTAAAAGTTCGTCGGGCTTAACAATATATGCCATTATGAATCATTTGATTAGTATGGACGAAGTAAAGGAACGATAGAATTTTGTAACGTTCATTCAACTAATTCCCGTAGTCTTTGTTATCAATATACTTTATTGGTGAAAAACCATTAATTCGGTATACTTGTGAAACAAAGGCTTTTTTTATATCTGTCATTTCTGTTCTCTGTCTGTTTTCTGTCTGCACAAGCAAAAGAAAAAGACGAGTTTGTCATTTTGAAAATAGGTGACGATACCCTTCATACTGAAATTCAGAAGGCATTTGAAGCCTTTCAGGGTCCGCTGTATTCAGATCCCGGATTACCTGCATTTACGCTTGTTTCTAAAAATAACCGTATCGCCGCCGGTATTGGCGGATATGTGCGTTTTACCACTTCGTTCGATTTTGGCGGTATTGTGCCCAGCCGTGATTTTGTTACTTCTCTGATACCGGTGCCATCCTCTTCCGCTCAACGCTCTCAATTTAATATGGATGCGTCAACCAGCCGT
>JAVWBH010000341.1:0-2409 GCA_036649595.1 Bacteroidales bacterium | reverse complement strand
GATACGAAATCCGGGATTCTGCAATTTTTTGTAGAAACCGATTTTCGCGGATTTTCTGACAGAAACCGTTTCACTGCAATTTATGCCAGTTTAAATGGCTGGCGGCTAGGCCGGTATTGGAGTGTGTTGGCCGATCTGGAGTCTTATCCTCCGTCTGTTGATTTTCAGGGGCCCAATTCCTTTGCCGGCACTTCGACCTATCAGATTAGTTATCAGGGTAATTTAAATAAACACATTTCCATAGGAGTGGGGCTTGAAATGCCTGAATATTCAATAGCCGATTCGTTGGCACGAATCCGTTTGCCGCAGCGAATACCCAGTTTGCCGTTTTATATACAATATCAGACCGGGCTGGGGCATTTGCGTGTCGGATCAATACTTCGGCCTTTGCTATATCGGAATACCATTTCCAACCATACCGAATATGCTTTTACCTGGGGGGTAGTAGGATCGGCCACGCTAAAACTGGTATCGAAAACAAATTTTTATTTTCAAACGGTGTTCGGCAAAGGAATCGGAAATTATACTTTCGAGTTAAACGGGATGGGGCTCGATCTGATTTCCGACGGCGAAAAGTCAGGAAAATTAAAAGCCGCCCGGTTATGGGGTGCGTTTGCCGGCGTACAACATGAATTCACCTCTTTCTTTCAGGCATCTGCCATTTATAGCCAACTCCGGCTATTAGATAATAAAATTCCGGATCCGGATTTATATAAGATAGGACAATACCTGGTATTTACCGGATATTTTAATCTGACACCCCGTATGCAATTGGCCATCGAATATGATTTTGGCCGGTTGGATCTGAAAAACAGGCGTTGGGGGAGTGCAAACCGGATGATCGGTATGATTCGGTATGATTTTTGAAAATAAAATGACATTGATATGAAATCTTATTTTTTATTATTACGCTATGCGCTGATATTGAGTATGGTTGTGCTGTCGGGCGGAATAGTTGCCCAACAAAAGCCTGACGGAAACGCATTGTTGTATTTTGTTGCAAAAGATACGGTGCAGCATGAAATTATCGGGTATTTCTATAACATCAGAGGTCCTATGTATTCAGATCCGGAAGCACCCCGCTTCATCATAGCGAGCAGAAACCAGAATTTACTGCTGGGTATCGGAGGGTATGTTCAGCTACGGGGATCTTATGATTTTAGGGGCGTATGTGAAAGTGACGATTTTTACGCCTACGATATACCGGTTCCGAATGCGGGTAATCCCACGCAGGCACTGCGTATGAATGCCGGATCGTCGCGTTTATTTATGCGTTTACTGGCAAATACAAAAAGAGTAGGCCGGCTGACAGCCTATATTGAAGCTGACTTTTTAGGAGATTCGCGGGCTTTTCGTTTGCGTCAGGCAAATATTTCATTTTTGGGCTTTACATTCGGGCAGGCTTTAACCACTTTCGTCGACGGAAAAGCGTATGCTCCTTCACTCGATCAGAACGGAGGGATCGTGGCGCTGAACCAACGAAACCCGTTGATCCGTTATGAGCGTTCTTTCGGAAAGGGTTTCCGGTTTGCGGTAGCCGCAGAGTTTCCGTCTTTTTCGGGATCCTATCAAGACGGGATTACCGCTAAGGCTACTGCTCAGATACCGGATTTCCCTGCTTATATACAATATAAATGGAAAAACAATCACATTCGTCTGACCGGGATGATTCGTGACTTACCCTATAAAGACGTGTTGCATAATTCATATCATCGGGTGTTTGGTGTTGGCGGTAAGGTCAGCGGGGTTGTACAGTTGGCTCCCGCATTGCAAGGGATGTTTTATGCCTCATACGGAAAGGGGATGGCCACTTATTCTCTCGATTTGGCCGGAGCCGGCATGGATCTGTTGTCGGATTACAACCGCCCCGGGCAAATGTTTGCTCCCCGTACTGCCGTTTATTATGGCGGGTTCAGAATTGATTTCAGTCCGCATGTTTACAGTGGCCTGACATATAGTTTTTTACGGCTTTATACGAAAGATAGTTTTACAGACAATCCTGATTTTGATGCATCAACCTTCTATAAGTATGGTCAATCGGCAACTGCCGCCATCATCTGGAAGTTTTTGCCCGCCGCGTCTTGCGGATTAGAATATATGTGGGGAGAGCGTACAAACTATGATGGACAGTCAGGACATGCAAATCGTCTTTATGCTACGATCCGCTATAACTTCTGATTATGTTTTTTTGCGTTGAGAGTGATTTCTTGTTAAACAAAACAGGGTAGGAGATGTTTTACTTTAAAGGAGGCCTCTCGCATCGGGCACAACAAAAACATGAAGATATTATTTAGAAGCATTGTGTGGTTATTGGTTGTTCTTTTTGTGCAGTCATGTGCGAATGAAACCAAGTCGAAAATAGCGGAAAGCGCTCAGACGTTTATGACGGCATACAAAGATCAGGATCTT
>JAVWBH010000340.1:0-3103 GCA_036649595.1 Bacteroidales bacterium | reverse complement strand
ACAGAGGATACGATCACTTCTACAATACGGTTTGTTTTTTCCTGCATCACCCCCTGCATCACCATCCCGCCATAGGCAAAAATAAAGATATAGATCAGAAAAGTGGCTCCCAGGCCGATTACGGCTGCCATATCTGCCGAAGAGGCGGTTTCTTCGCCTTCCGGATTCCATTGTACTGTTTGGATATTCAGGTTTACCTGTGCGTTGTCAATGATATCTTTCAGATCCGGAATGTTATAGGATGCGATTTTCTCATTTGTCAGATAACTGTCGAGCTGAGAGGTGATCAGATTCTGTAATCCCATATTTACGGTCTTTTCCGAGAACAAGGTGATTTGATTCGGATGTTGAAGCAAATCTCCGTCGATTGTCAGGATGGCATATAAACCGTCTCCCTGCGATTTATAATAATCGAGCGGTGCCTCCGACGATTCTTTTACCGGAACAAACCGATAGGTCTCGTTTCCTTCGAGTAAGCCTGCATATTTTCCGGTGCGGTCAATAACGGCCACTTCCTTTGTGTCGGTATCTTTTATTTTTGAAAGAAAAGCCGGCACTACGGCAAATGCTATAAAGATAATAGGAGTTACCAGCGTCATGATGATAAATGATTTCTTATAGACGCGTGTGAGGTATTCCCGTTGAATAATCAAACCTATTTTGCTCATTGGATTTTTGCTTTAGTGGGTGAATTTTGCACAGTATCGATGAAGACTTCCTGCATAGACGGCAGCACCTCTTCAAAAGAGATCAGCGGATAATTTCGGGTAAGTTCAATAATGATTTCATTATTCGACATCGACGGGTTGATCCGGATAAATGCCTCGCAACCTCCCGGTATCTTCTTGGTTGAAAGCACGCTGAATAATCCTTCTTGCGGTATGATCACTTCGCTGCCTACCCGGACGCGAAAAATATGCTTCTTAAATTGCTGTCTGATATCATCCACCTTGCCCTGTAGTACGGCTTTGGATCGGTTAATCAGGGTAATCTGCTCACACAGCTCTTCTACCGAACTCATGTTGTGGGTAGACAGAATCAGCGTGGCACCCCGCTCTTTCAGCTCGAGAATCTCTTTTTTCATCAGTTCAGCGTTGACCGGGTCGAACCCGCTAAACGGCTCGTCGAAGATCAGTAATTGCGGTTGATGGAGTACGGTTGTGATGAACTGTACTTTCTGTTGCATCCCTTTTGAGAGCTCTTCTACTTTTTTGTTTTTCCATTCGCCGATGCCGAACTTTTCAAACCAGTCATTCATGCGTTTTTTTGCATCTGCCTTTGACAGTCCCTTCAACTGGGCCAGGTAGAGTACCTGCTCGCCGACTTTCATTTTCTTATATAATCCCCGTTCTTCGGGCAGATAACCGATTCGTTGTACATCGGCGGGCGATAAAGGAGTCCCGTTTAGTAGTATTTCGCCCGAATCTGGTCCGGTAATCTGATTGATAATTCGTATTAATGTAGTTTTACCGGCTCCGTTCGGCCCCAATAGTCCATATATCGTGTTTTCGGGAACCTGAATGCTTACCCCATCTAAAGCCTTATGATCCGCATATTGCTTGACTACATCTCTGGTCTCTAAATAAAACATTTGATGAATTTTAAGTTGTTTAGATGGTAAAAATAAGCATAATGGGTTAAAATAGTTTCAAAATATAAAATATTTTAGCATGCATGCTAACAAACTAATATCCCCCCGTGAGCCAGGGGAAAGAGAGCGTTACACCAAAATTACTATACCGCACTCCGGTAAATCCGATAAAACAGCCCAGGCGTACCAGATCCTTATATCCGAAAGCATACCCCCATTCGGTGTAATGTCTGATTTCGGGTGTCCACAGATAACGGGCGTGCACCCCTTCGCTGAACTGGTCGTTTGCCAGAAATTTCAGACGGGTTAGAAGGAAACGTTCCGACAAGAAGTTTGCCGATCCTTTCAACCAGCTTTTATTGGTATCGGCCTTGTAATAGCCAATCAGGAAATACCCGTCGTCAGAAAACGTACGCATAGACGGAAGTGAATAGGCGCCGAAATGCTTGAAATCCGGAAACCATAGATTCTGAGAGTAGATAAAAGTACCGCCGCCCAGCTTGTAGTCGAGTGTCGTTCGTTTGGTAAATCGGAAGCGCTGATTCAGCGACCCTTCGATATATTGAAATTTACTCCTGTTCTCTTTTCCTGCCGGGATGCCGAAGACTGTTCGGGCCGAGACGGTCGGGATATATGAATAAATGATTTCGTTGGTGTTTTGATTATAGATACATGCTTTACAAATGGTAAAATCAAACCCCACGCTGCCTACCAGTGCAAAACTTTCGGGCATCAGACGATAGTGTTTATTGAGCGGAATATTACTCTGGTCGAAATCCTTGCCCGGATGAATAAAACTATAGGTAATACGGTTTACTTCACTGCTGCGCCATTGTACGCTGAAACTGCTGAACAGGCGAAATCCCGGAAAAGGGTAAAAACTGTTTTTTATTTCGACGAATTTCTTTTTAAACAACTTCATGTAGTTGTGTCCCACCGTTAGCGAATAGAGTGAGTTTTCAAGACGGGCCAAATGTTCTTCCGAGTCGTAGTCTGACATTATATTTCCTCCCGACAGTTTTAGCTTTCCTACCAGATGTGGCAAATAAAGGTAGCTGAGGTCTGTTTGCCAGGTTAGCTTTTTCCGCGCCGTCGTATAATAGATCATGGCTTCCAGCTCTAATTTATGCTTGTCGTTAAAATACATCTTAGAATTGAAAGTCTGGCCTACCCAGAATCCGTCTACAAAATTATAAACTGGTACCGTCGACCAAAATCCGCTGTTACCGATCGAAAATCGCTTATCGCGCGAAGTGATATGTATCCCGTCAACAAACAGGCGTACGGGCTTACTGAAAGCACCCAGACTATCGAGTATATTTATTGTATCTTCCGGCTGAGTGTTCATTTCCAGATCCACTAATTGATAGTGAATGTTCTGAGCCTGTACTTTCCGCATAGAAAGGATCAATAGCCCGATAGTCAGAGCCAAAAAAAAACGTACTGTTATTATATTCATATCCTATTTAAGGAACATTTGTTTGAGTAAAAAAGTTTATGAATTTCCGGTAC
>JAVWBH010000339.1:2173-3110 GCA_036649595.1 Bacteroidales bacterium | reverse complement strand
GTACTTGCTTGGCAAGTACGATCATTCTTAAACTCATGGTAAAAGGATAATATTAGTAAATGTGATTTTCATTTGAATGTAATCATTCATATACGCTTCTGAAAACCTTTATTTATTGACAGATACTCGGATCTTACAGGTATGGTTTTCATCCATGCGTGCCGAAAATTAGGATAATGTTTTTAATTACACAACATTTAAGAACGTAAATATTCATTAGGATGCCTTACAGGGCTTTCTGCTAAACATTCATCCCCGTTCGCCTGTTATTCTTAAAACAGATTCTAAAAAACGAAATTATGAAATTGTACACTGTTGGCTTTATAGCTAAAAATAATCCTGATGATTTTGTTCCGCCGGAAGATGCATACGTAGGGGATAACCTGGATCGGGCAAAAGAACAGGCAGAAGAGTTCCGGCATAACGTAAAGCGCTTCGCCGATTTTAAGCAAGAATACGATGTCTGTGTAATGGATAAGACCGGCCATATTTTCTATCAGCAGCCATTTGTGAAAGAGCAAGAAAAACCGGCCAACGAAGATAAAGGCGAACGGCGCGAAAGCTGGGAGAAAAAATAATAATTCCGGATGTTTGATTTTAATACCCTGCGATAAGGATAAGAAAATTAAACATCCGGATTTCTTTTTATCCTATTTTGTTTCTCTTTCCCTCCGGATGTCATGAAATTGTTTCGATTAAAATAGGAATGTTCTGTATAGAATATTTTATATTTGTAAAATATATACATAAGTAGCATTTCCCTATTCATGAAATACATCCTTTCTTTTTGCCTTTTCCTCTCTTTTTTGCCATCGGTAAAAGGCGAAAATTTTGAAAAAGAACTCTCTGTATTCCTTGACTCCGCAAATAATTGTCAAAATACGATTAAGGAAGTTCATTTCCTTACCGCCGGGTTACAACTGTCCCGAGAGAATAA
>JAVWBH010000339.1:0-2163 GCA_036649595.1 Bacteroidales bacterium | reverse complement strand
AGAATAATAATGTAGAAAAGCAAGCCGTATTTTTAAGCAATCTGACCCGTAATTCGTTTAACCGCTGGTTGCCGGATAGTATCCGCTATTGGGGTGAAACGGGGGTAGCCATTGCCGAATCAAGTAAAAACTACCCGTTAATGCTGGATATGATGAGCTTGCTGTGTTTACGGGAGTTGTTTCTGGATAATTATGAGGATGCCTCTGAGCGGGCCGAAACATTGTTTAAATTCGGAAAAGAATTTAATGAACCAACCGGTATCATTGCTTCTTATGAAGCCATGGGGCTTCTTTATCGTCAGACTTCACGCCCCAAGCAAGCATTGGCATCTTATAAAGACGGACTCGTTTTCTTGAATCAAACCCTGAAACGCCCTTCGCAGGAACTCCAGTTTGTAGGATATATCATTGAAATCCTTTTGATTCAGGGTAATACCCAAGAGGCTGCACAATACATCGATACGTATGCAGAAATCATAGCGGGATTCGCCAATAATAAATACCCCGAATCGGGGATGATTCCGTTAGACAGATGCCGGATGTTGCTCGAATGTTATCGTACCGATATGTATATTCAGGAACGTAACTTCAAGGCGGCGAAAAAGCATTACCTGGAATCGGCGTCTTACGAGTCGAAAATTTCAGATGTCTATGTGAAATATTATTTCGATCTGAATACCATTGCTTACCACCAGTTTATCACTAAAGAATACGGGTTGGCATTGAGAGATATCGAAAATATGATTCTCGCCGAGCGGGCTCCTGAAATGGTGCAGCGAAAAGCGGACATTCTGTATGATATGGGGCATTACAAAGAGTCGGTGAGGGCTTTGAAAAATGTGATCCACCTGAAGGACTCAATCAATGACTTCGAACTCAATAATCAACTCAACGGTTTGCGCTCGCGATTGGATGTAAGTCGCCTGGAACTTGAAAAGAAGGAGCTCGAAGCCAAACGAAGCCAACTGCATCTGCGCATATTCCTGTTGTGTTTGGTATTTACCATCATTATCTTATTTTTCCTGATCGTTATTTTGGTGCGTACGGCCCGGGTAAAGAATATACTCAAAAAGTCTGAACGCGATCTGAAAATAGCCAAAGAGAAAGCGGAAGAATCCAGCAGACTGAAAACAGTATTTATACAGAATATGAGCCATGAAATCCGTACGCCGTTAAATGCGATTGTCGGATTCTCCTCCTTGTTGGCAGAGATGCCCGAAGAAGCTCCCCGTTTTTGCGGCCTGATTGAAGAAAACTCAAATATGTTGTTGAAACTGGTTGATGACCTGCTCAACATCTCGCTTATCGAATCGAAAAATCATACGGTACTGAATCCCGAATCCTGCGATCTGAATCAGTGTTGTCATAAGGCGCTCGACAGTATAAAGAGCAGGGTGGGAGAGTCGGTGAAATTGACCTTTACTCCCGAAAGCAACCGGTGTATGATCGTTTCAGATCCTTTGCGGCTCCATCAGGTGATGACTAATTTGCTGGCCAATGCGTCAAAATATACCGGAGCAGGCGAAATAAATCTTTCATATATAAAAATGAAAGATCAGAAAAAAATCAAATTGATAGTTACCGATACCGGCCAGGGGATTCCGGCCGATAAGCGGGAAGCTATTTTTGAACGATTTGTAAAACTGGATAATTTCAAACAGGGTACCGGACTTGGTCTTTACATTTGTAGGGCAATTGTCGGTGCGATGGATGGCCGGATCTATGTAGATCCCGAATATGTTAACGGTGCGCGGTTTGTGGTAGAAGTGCCGCTTCAGCTCCCGAAAAAACAAAAACAGGCGTTATGATACTGTTTAAAAATGCATGACTATTAATTTTTATGCAGTTATAGTTTAAAATTATGTAACACATAACATTGGGTTGTTGTGTTATTTTAGTACATTAGCGCATGAATTGCGATAATGATGATAAAATACATGTTTTATTAACTAATATAAGTAATTATGAAGAAAACATTTATCTCTTTCATGCTATTGTTTATGTGTTTGCCTTTGTCGTGGGCAACGAGTGCATTTGCTGCAGAACCGCTTGCTTTTGAGCTGCCGGTACAGTGGGAGTATAATAATCATGGGGATATGCTGGCCTTCACGATTGTGAATCACGGAGAAGCCTTTGACGGAGTGATTACTCTTTGTGCTAAAT
>JAVWBH010000338.1:0-3137 GCA_036649595.1 Bacteroidales bacterium | reverse complement strand
GACACTTCTCTGAAGATTAATAAAGACTAAACCGAATTATGGAAAAAAAAGACTTACGAATCGTATATATGGGTACTCCCGACTTTGCTGTGGAGAGCCTGAAAGCATTGGTTGAAGGGGGTTACAATATTGTAGGTGTAATTACCATGCCGGACAAGCCGGCAGGCCGCGGCCATAAATTGCAAGCCTCTGCCGTAAAAGAATATGCCTTATCACAAAACTTACCATTACTTCAACCTGAGAAATTAAAAGATGAAGAATTTCTAAAAGCATTACGCAACTGGAATGCCGATCTGCAGATTGTTGTTGCATTCAGAATGCTACCGGAGGTAGTTTGGGATATGCCCCGATTAGGTACGTTTAACCTTCATGCTTCTCTGTTACCACAGTATCGTGGCGCGGCTCCTATCAACTGGGCTGTCATTAACGGAGATACAGAAACTGGTGCAACTACCTTTTTCCTTACACACGAAATTGACACCGGGAAGATTATTCTGCAGGAGAAAATCACAATCGGAGAAACTGAAAATGTAGGATCAGTACATGACCGCCTTATGCAAATGGGCGGAACATTGGTAACACGTACGGTAGATGCTATTATTGAGGGTAAAATCGAAGCTATTGATCAGCGTGAATTCTTCAGGGATGAAGCGGAATTAAAGCCGGCTCCTAAAATTTTCAAAGAAACATGCCGCATTGACTGGAATAAAGATACGACTGCCGTATTTAATCTAATCCGCGGAATGTCACCCTATCCGGCTGCATGGAGCGAATTGACAGCTCCGGACGGTACAACGACCGGCGTTAAGATATTTGAAGCAGAAAAGGTAATCGAAACGCATGCTCTTCAACCCGGAACAATCAGAACCGACGAAAAGAGTTTCTTGCATATTGCTACAAAAGACGGATTTATCGCCGTTAAATCTCTTCAACTTGCTGGCAAAAAACGAATGGATATCCAGAGTCTATTAAACGGATATAAGATAACAAACGAATATAAATTCTAAGAAAGCGTAACTACATAACGAACTTTTCGACTCATTACACTGTTAGCGTATGAGAGAATATTTAATATGGGTTACACATGAAAATATATAATACACGCTTATTCGCACTTAGTTTGCTGGTCGGGCTATTTGCAGGTGTATTCGGGAGTGCTTTTCGCTGGCTACTCAACAAAAGTCTGATTTTGCGTGAATTTATGTTCAGGCATGATCAGACTTTTTGGTTTCATGTAGCCGTATTTGCCGGAATGTGGCTTTTGGCAATGGGTATTTATTGGCTGACAAAGCATATTGCTCTAATTGGCGGAAGCGGTATCCCCCAATCAAGAGGAGTCATACTCGGGCGATTTACGTTTAAACATCCGTGGCTTCAGTTCATTAGTAAATTTACAGGGAGTTTAGGTGCTATCGGAATGGGGCTTTCTTTAGGTCGCGAAGGGCCGTCTGTTGAGATAGGGGCATTCGGAGCCTCCTGAATCAGTAAATATTTTAAAGTAACACCTACCGAACAACGATATCTTACGGCAGCCGGCTCCGGCGCCGGATTATCAGCTGCATTTACGGCTCCTATCGCTTCTGTTATTTTTCTGATAGAAGACACGCTGGGCTGGGTTTCTATCCGGGTAGGGCTTCCGGCTCTTTTAGCCTGTATTGCAGCCGGGTATTGTGCCCAGTTGATATTGCCGGATAATATTTACCTTTCTATTCCTACGATTTTCCCTGATATCCCTTTTATCTCATTATTTCTGATATTAATCGGATTTGCCATCCTAGGAGCATTGGGAGGAAAGTTATTTAATCTGACGCTTTTTAATTGCAAACAATGGTATAAACAAATCCAGATTCCTACCGGAATAAAATTATTGGCAGTTATCGGAATAACCTACATTGCCGGTATGCTAATTTTAGATTTGACATCAGGAGGAGAAACAGAATTGATCAAACAGGCATTATCTGAGGAAGGAAACGTATGGTGGTTGTTTAGCCTGGTATTAATAAAGATCGCATTTACTGCAATCAGTTACTCTACGGGATTATGTGGCAGTTTATTGTTGCCCTTAATCGTATTGGGCGGATTGCTGGGAAAAGGATATGCCTTGTTACTTATCCAGTTTGGACTTGTTGCTCCCGAAACAACCGGCTTCTTTACCATCATCGGGATGTCTATTTTTTTTATATCCGTCGTAAGAGCTCCCATAAGCGGGCTCATGCTTATTTTGGAAATGACAGGGCAATATCATGTTTTTTTTCCAATGATCATTACCGGCACATTAACGTTTTTATTCGGACAATATATCGGGATTCAACCCGTATATCACAAACTATATCAACTCATGCTTGATGATGAAAAAGATCAATTCAACAAAATGATTCAGGCAGATTTTGAAGTAAGCAGTGATTCAATTCTGATAGGCAAAGAATTACAACATATCGAATTACCGGCCGGAAGTAAAATAACAGGCATCAGAAGAAAAGAAAAAACACCTCTTCCGCTAATGCCTGATCAAAAATTAAATATCGGAGACCTTATTGAAATTGAAGTTCCGGAACAAGATTATGAAAAGCTGTTCAAAGTATTCCGGACACTGACAAACGAATAAAACTTATTTCTTCATAATAGCCAATGCCAATCGGATTTTACCATATTCTACTCCCCCATTCAATGTTTCATAAAGGGGTTTAAGCTCTTCTATTCCGCCAAGTTTGGCTACAGCCGTCTGCACACTACGTAACTCATAGTCTGCAATCAAATTATCCCAAGAGGTAATCTTTCCTTCCGTTACCAATTGGGCTAAATGAGAATAAACAGTGGCGCGTTGCATAGAGCGTGCAATAGTGATCTCGTCTACCGACATGCCGCTTTGATACATCAGCAAAGTCTGAAGCATCGAATCACCTTTTTGCCGTTTTATATTTAACTCTTTCCGAATTACTTCGACAAATTCTTTTCCGTATTTCTTTGCTTTGTGTTCGCCGACACCACTTACGGCAGAGAACTGATGAAGATTTGTCGGACGAGCTGTTACCAGTTCAGACAACACCTTATCGGTAAAGACAATATAAGCCGGCACATCTTCTTCTACGGCAATCCGCTTACGCAACATTCGCAGAGATTCAAACAAGCGGTCCTCT
>JAVWBH010000337.1:0-3142 GCA_036649595.1 Bacteroidales bacterium | reverse complement strand
GGCATCTTCATTCTGTTTGCGGGGCAGTGTTTCGGCGGCATCTTTCAATACCGGCAAATGATTATGTATATACGGGCGCATCGCCTCATCCATCGACAAACATTCAAGAGCAGAATATCCGATCTTACGGAACTCTTCCTGCTGAGGTATAATCAATAAGGAGATCGCTTCTTCTGCTTTCCCTAAATATGCCGCCGCATAAGCCGCCTCTGCCGCAATATACGGGTTCGCATCATTCATCAACTGATAAAGCGGGCGCGGACACACTGTCATCATACCGTTTAAAGCCATTTGGGCGCATCCCACTGCTCCCCAGAAACGCATTTCAGGCAACTGATGCGTCAATGCCTCTTCAATCAGTTTCTTATCGCCGGGAGCCGGATTACCGGCAGCTTCTACCAAACGATATAATTCTTTCAAAGGATATTTGCGGTCGCGGACAGTATGATACAACACATCTTCAAAACGAGAATCCGGCAAGAAAAATCCCAGATCAGCGGTTTTCCGGATATGCTCCGACAAAGCATTACGCAAACGCACAAGCTCCGCCTGATAAGACGGATCTTTCGAAAGGTCGTTCAGCTCAAACGGGTCTTTTTCGAGATCGAACAACATCTCTGCCGGGTGATGCTCAAAAGGTTGTTTTAATTCCGGGCGCGAATGGCGATTTTGCAACACAAGCTGATCCCAAGCTTTATTTGAAGGCATTCCCCATTGATAATAGTTGCGTAAAGCAAACTGACGATATGGTATATAACTGCGTATGTATTTGTAACGTCCGTCTGAAGCAGCTCTGACCGGCATATAGTGATGCAACTGATTAGCGGCAAAAGCGAACTGAATATCCCGTTTCTCTTTCGAAGCATAGCGTCCGAACAATGCCTTTCCGTGCAGGTGTTTAGGCGGCTTCACTCCGGCCAGACTCAAAACGGTTGGCCCTAAATCCGTAAAATTCACCAATGCGCGGTCTTGCAAACCGGTAGCGGGAGCCAGAGATTTCCACTTTTCGGGAAAATAGACCGCTAAAGGAACGCGCAAGCCGGTTTCATATAAATATCCTTTTCCGCGCGGCAGGCATCCGCCATGGTCGCTGAATACAAAAACAATGGTATTTTCTGCCAGTCCTTTTTCTTTCAGGTCTTTTAGGAAAAATCCGATCCAGGTATCTACGTCCTGAACAGCTTCCAGGTGGCCGGCGAAATCAGAACGCACTTCCGGCAAATTCGGAACATGCGGCGGCAATACCAACGAATCCGGATAAATACCCTCTTTCGTATAGTCACGTCGTCCGTCCATATGGAAAGTGCGGATACGCCCCATATGGGATGTCACCGTGTTGAATACGGCAAAGAACGGCTGATCTTTTTCCCGCGCCAAACTATTATAGGATGCGTCGCCTGAGCACTCATCCCAGCAAATCTTATTGTCGGTGGTAGAATTATAATGCGTTTTGCTATTATTGGTACAGTAGTAACCGGCTTCACGCAACCACTGCGGAAAGAAAATATTTTCGGGAGTCGGGTGTGACACCGGATGGACATCCATGCCAAAAGTTGTAGCATAGCAACCCGTAATTAAGGATGAACGGGCCGGAGAACTCTGAGGAGCTACAGACCACGCATTCATAAACTGAACGCCACGGGCAGCCAGCGAATCAAAATTGGGTGTTTTTACCTGGCTATTGCCATAGCATCCGAATTCGTATGCACTGGTATCTTCAAAGGTCAGCCAAAGAATATTAGGCCGCTCTTTCTGACTTGCCGCATTTGCCTGCAACGAAACCCCGGCCAGTCCGAATAGCGAATAATAAATCGATAATGTGATATTTCTCATGAGAGATGATTATAATAAGATTTGAGCAGGCAAGTTACAAAGAAGTGGTCCGGACCACTTTTCAGAATGTCTTAATCTCTTTCAATTTTGTCGAAGAGGATATTTGATAATTACAGAATTGATTGAAATTTAAAAGCAGGCAGTTTTAAACAATCTTGCAATAGTTGGTGTTGTAATTACACTTGAAAGCATCAAAAAAAGGAAAAAACGAAAGATACAGAGGCGTTGAAATGAGAAAATATATTTTCTTTTTAGGTTGGATTTCTATCTGTTTTATTGGATTAATGCTCTTTTCCTGTTCACAGAATGAGATAGAATTGGTCGATCCAAAAGATGGCACCACAGAACAAAGCGGTCAGAATCTTGTCGAATTCGAAATGACGGATTCCACTCCGGAAACAAAACTGGCAACTCCTTTCGGAGCGAAACGCTACGTAACGATTTATGCCTACCTGCATGGCAGTGATGTAACCTCTCCCCCCGTACAAAAACGAAATTATAAAAGTAACCCGACGGGCAAACTTATCCCGATATCAGCACCAATGAAGCTAATTACGGGACATTATGATTTTTATGCGGTTTCAACCAATTCACTCTCCGACAAAACGCCCCTCTTTACAAACGGAATTTCAGCCGTATTAGCCCAAAACACCGATTATTTGTGGGCTAAAATGAATAATATCTCCGTTCATCCGGGCAAAATATCAGTACCGTTCGCTTTTCTGCACGAATGCGGAGAAATTATCATTACAGTAAAAGAGACAATCTTTACGTTTGTCCATTTCATCGACGGCGTTTACATCACCGTACCCGGAGGCGACTCCCGGATGACGCTGGCAAACGGTGAGATCGGGATAGCAGAATCATTACAAAAAAAATTGGTATCGATGAATGTTACCGACAATGTGTGCCAGATCATCATGCTTCCTTATAAAGGCGAACTCCCGTTACAGGTGGTTTTCAAGCTATGGATCAATCTTCATTGGGAATACAAATTATACAACACCAGCATCCCGCTTCCGGGCAATGAACTCGAAGCCGGAAAACAGTACCTGTATGAAGCCATTGTAGACGAGAGTGTTTTCGAACTGCACCAGAAAGATACCGTTTCAAAATCAGAATAATCAACCCGGACCGAACTACAGATGTCTATCTTTAAAAAATAAAACCTATGAAATCAAGATCTTTTTCCAAATGGCTCTGCCTACCCCTATTCGGACTGCTTTTTAGCAACTGTTCAAAAGACGAAATATATATTTGTTCTGATCCGAATCACGATTCGGATAATCCTACTACGCCGACTGAAGCC
>JAVWBH010000336.1:0-3173 GCA_036649595.1 Bacteroidales bacterium | reverse complement strand
GAATTCTGTCAATACGAAAGGTACGATATGATTTTTTGACCAAGCAAAATGCGATTAAATACCAATTCGTTCTTGAAAAGAAAAGGCCGACAGGCTCAATATTTCGCCCGAAACTATCTGATACAGCCTCCATAAAATAAGAAATTCGGATCGTCTGCTTTTGGTAAATGCTTTGTAATATCAATAATAATATATCAGGCTTATAGGTTGAGGGTTTATTCGTTTCCAATACAAACAGATTCTCCTCCAGGGTGTCTAAAATCGTTTTATCAGAGAAGCGCATTACAGCTCTGATTTTTTCAATTCCGGATTTATAATGCTTATTACTATCAGAATCGGTTAACTCACGAACGAGCTTTTCTGCCAATAAAAATGAAAGGGCTTCCCGTTGTGTAAACATAAGGGGCGGTAATTTAAATCCGGATTCAAGAGAATAACCCATACCGTGATTTCCGATAATCGGAATTCCGGCTTCTTCTAATGCCCGAATATCCCGATATACAGTGCGAAGGCTTATTTGATAACGATCTGAAATTTGTTGCGCCTTCACTAATGAATGCGATTGCAATTGGATCAATATAGCGGAAATCCGATCTATTCTATTCATTTATAAAGATTTAATTTCAATATCGGCATCTCTGACAAAGACAGCCTGTTTGTTACTAATCGGGTAAAGTTTTAATTCATCGTTATATGCCTGAATTATTTTCTCACCTTTCTTCTTAAAAGGGAACTCTCCATAATGTGGAATAGTATAAAAATCAACCAAATCCAATGATGAAAATTCATTGAGATCAGGGGCTTTACTGATTGGATCAAAGTTTACCGCCTTTATATATTCGATATCGGGAGATACAATCATCGCACCTGCCGATTCGCCAATATAGGGCTTCCCCTTTTTCACCAATTCCATAATCATTTTATCAACGCCTCTATTTTTTAATTCCTGAAGTAAGAAAAATGTATTTCCCCCTGTTACATAAATATAATCGCTTTCCGCTAAAACAGCACAAATTTCAGCTTTCGAAGATCGGGTTATCTCTAATTCTGAAACAAGCATTCCCGCCCTTTCAAGTGCCTTCTTTCCTGATTTTACATAAAATGTAACTGACTCAACGATGCTGGCGGTAGGTATAAAAGCAACCTTCTTACCTTTTAATTCTTCTCCGGCACATTCAATGAACAGTTTTATAACACTTGCAAATGATGAGCATAAAAATATTTGTCTGTAAACTATCTGTTTTCGATACAATACAAATAGTGTAATTGTGCTACAAAAATAACACCTCCAATGACAACCCTATGTCAGTAAGTAAAACAAGAATCAAAATTTATTCTGAATATATATGCCGTTAGCCGAAGATATTGAAAATCGGCTTTCTTCGCTGCCCAAGCAAATCCTCTTCCACAGACCGCTCCAAAAACCAACATATAAACAACTGATAATAATTAATTTACACCCTAAAATAGCAAAACTTAATTGAGCGATTTTAAACCTTCTTAAAGTGAAATATTGTTATATTTCACAATTGGAAAACCACTTATACCCGCTCTATTACAATAAAAAACTACTTTTGCACGACATTCATCACAATGTCCAGAATGAGCGAGCTATTTTACACTTCCCTCTTACTCTTAATTCTGAAAGGCAACCCGTCCGGATTGCCGAATGGACATCCCCTGCAATTATACTGCGTCTTTTCATCACTGTCCAAACAACTAATTTAAATACACTTATGAATTCTGTCGAACAAGTCCTTGGCGAAGCCGCCGGGAAACCCATCGAACCCGTACATCCCGCAGATCTTGTTTATGGTATTGAAGACCGTCCGCCGTTTAAGGACACGCTCTTTGCCGCCTTACAACACCTGCTGGCAATTTTTGTGGCGATCATCACACCGCCGCTGATCATCGCGGGTGCGCTTCAACTTGATCTGGAAACAACAAGCTTTCTGGTCTCGATGGCCCTTTTCGTATCGGGAATCTCCACATTTATTCAATGCCGGAGAGTAGGACCGGTCGGAGCGGGCCTTCTTTGTATTCAGGGCACAAGTTTCTCTTTTATCGGACCGATCATCACGGCCGGGCTATCGGGCGGACTGCCGCTTATTTTCGGTACCTGTATGGCGGCCGCGCCGGTTGAAATGGTGATTAGCCGAACCTTTAAATACATGCGTAACATCATCACACCGCTGGTGTCGGGTATTGTGGTGATGCTTATCGGCCTCAGCCTGATCAAAGTGGGCATCGTGGCTTGCGGCGGCGGTTACGGTGCTATGGAAAGCGGTTCTTTCGGCTCGATACAGAATTTGGGAGTGGCCACGACCGTACTGGTGAGCATCCTGCTTTTCAACCGGAGCAAAAACAAATACCTGCGTATGAGCTCTATCGTACTGGGGCTGGTAATCGGATATGCCCTTGCCTTTGTGTTGGGCATGGTTGACATGAGTGCCGCCACAACCGGATCGCATGCACTCTTTCACATACCGATGCCTTTCAAATTCGGACTTGATTTCAATGTTTCTTCCTTTATCGCCATCGGATTGGTATATCTTATCACTTCGATTGAAGCCACAGGCGATATTACGGCAAATTCCATGATCTCGGGCGAACCGATTGAAGGTGAAAAATATACGAAACGTGTTTCGGGCGGAGTATTGGCCGACGGGGTAAACTCGCTTGTCGCAGGGATATTCAACTCGTTTCCGAATTCAATTTTCGCCCAGAACAACGGGATCATACAGCTTACCGGAGTGGCCAGCCGTTATGTGGGGTATTACATTGCAGGGATGCTGGTTTTGCTGGGGCTTTTCCCGTTTGTCGGAGTGGTTTTCTCTCTGATGCCCGAGCCGGTATTAGGAGGTGCCACACTGCTGATGTTCGGTACGGTAGCCGCTGCCGGAATCCGTATCGTCGCTTCTCAGAAAATCGATCGTAAGGCAACCCTGGTACTTGCGGTAAGCCTGTCATTGGGATTATGAGTCGAACTGATGCCGGATATCCTGAATACGGCTCCCGAAGCCATCAAGGGGATATTCTCATCGGGCATCACGACCGGAGGGGTAACCGCCATCATTGCCAACATGGTAATACGTGTCAAAGAAGAATCAATCGCTTAAAAAATATATATCCGCATGGAATTACTTAAAAAACGCATCCTTCAGGATGGAAAA
>JAVWBH010000335.1:0-3179 GCA_036649595.1 Bacteroidales bacterium | reverse complement strand
ATGCAGGTCTTCGCCTGGATGTTGAAGCTCCAAGTAAAGAAGCTCCTTCTATGACCGCTGCTCTTGAAAAGTACTTTAAGGAATTGAGCAAATCAGAGAAGAAATAATCTTCTTAATTAGTTTTTATCCACTCGAAAGCCTTGCTATTCATTCGGACTGAACGAAAGGAATACAATGCTTTCGGGTTTTTTATTTTTTTATGGACACACCCAAATTTACTCTGTCGAAATCAGAAAGATTATGTAGTAAAAACAGCATCGACCTGTTATTCTCAAAAGGAAGTTCCTTTGTCGTATTTCCCTTTCGGATCGTTTATACACTTTTAGACGATGCGCAGCAGGATAGCAGAGCCGCTATGTTTGTAAGTGTCCCGAAGAAGAAATTTAAACGAGCAGTCAAACGCAATCTGATTCGCCGGCGTGTAAAGGAAGCTTATCGACTGAACAAACATTTAGTGCTTCCTGTTTTGGAAGAAAATAACCTGCGTATCGCCATCGCATTCCTTTATTTGGATAAAGAGATTCGATTATACGATAATATTGAATCAAAGATGAAAGATCTGCTGATTCAGTTAGGCCAGAAATTAAAAGAAGATCATCCGGTTAAACCCTGAATCTATGAGAAAGATTTTATCTTTTCTTATTCTTCTTCCGGTATATTTTTATCGGTCGTTTATATCACCGCTGACCCCTCCGGCCTGCCGGTATACACCGACCTGTTCTCAATATGCTATTGATGCTGTAAAGAAACATGGCCCATTCAAAGGTTTTTGGCTTACAGTCAAACGCTTATTACGTTGCCACCCCTGGGGAGGAAGCGGATATGACCCGGTTCCGTAACAGTATCTGCAAGATGATATGATATTATTTAATCTGCATACGCATCATCGGGATTCCGATCCCACAAACATAGCTATTCACAATGTATACCCAGACCAATTGTCCGGTTGCAAAGAGCTACCGGCTCCGTTTTCCTGTGGAGTTCATCCCTGGTTTATAAATCAAGATTATTTATCCCAACAGATAGAACAGATGAGTCATCTTATCCGGCTGCCCGAATGTGTAGCCATAGGAGAGTGTGGCCTCGATAAACTGTGTTCTGTTCCGATGGAACTACAAGAAATAGTTTTTCGGAAAATGATTAATCTTTCGGAGCAAGCTCAAAAACCGATGATAATTCATTGTGTGAAAGCATATGATCGCCTTTTGGATATCCGTCAAAAGACAAAGCCCATCCAACCCTGGATCATACACGGATTCAGAGGCAATCCCGTACTCGCCGCACAATTGATTAAAAAAGGTTTATTTCTCTCCTTTGGAAAATTATTCAATTCCGAAACAGTGCGTTCCATTCCGACCGAATATCTGTTTCTCGAAACCGACGACCAATCTTTTCCGATTTACCTTCTTTATCAACAAGTTGCCGAATTGCGGAATACATCTGTCGAACAACTTTCTGAAGAGATAAACCAACTGGCAAAGGTGATCTTCTCACCAAATTTATTTAATAATATGTTCAAAAAATAAGTACCTTTGCCTCAATCCTTTAAACAATGCGCTTCTAAATAGCGCATATAGTAACATTGATTTATTTATTGCTTATACTTTAAGATACATGAATTTTGTAGAAGAACTAAGATGGCGCGGCATGATCCAGGATATGATGCCCGGCACAGAAGAACAACTAAATAAGGAAATGACTTCAGCTTACGTAGGAATCGATCCTACGGCTGATTCTCTTCACATCGGCCATTTGGTAAGCGTTATGATGCTTCGCCATTTTCAGCGCGCAGGTCATAAACCGATCGCTTTGATCGGGGGTGCCACCGGTATGATCGGCGACCCGTCAATGAAATCTCAGGAGCGTAACCTATTGGATGAAGCAACCCTTCGCCACAACCAAAATGCAATCAAAGCACAGCTGGCAAAATTCCTCGATTTCGAATCTGATGCAGAAAATGCAGCCGAATTGGTGAACAACTACGACTGGATGAAAGATTTTTCTTTCCTTGATTTTATCCGTAACGTAGGTAAAAACATCACGGTTAACTACATGATGGCCAAAGATTCTGTAAAAAAACGTCTGAACGGGGAAGCGAATGCAGGACTTTCTTTTACCGAGTTTACTTACCAGCTACTTCAGGGATACGATTTCGTTTACCTGAACAAAGAAAAAAACTGTAAGCTTCAGATGGGTGGATCTGATCAATGGGGTAATATCACTACCGGAACAGAGATGATTCGCAAAATGAACGGAGGAGAGGCATTCGCTCTTATCTGCCCGTTGATTACAAAAGCTGACGGAGGTAAGTTCGGAAAAACTGAGTCGGGTAATATCTGGCTTGACCGTCGTTATACTTCTCCTTACAAATTCTACCAATTCTGGTTGAATGTAAGTGATAGCGATGCCGATAAATATATCAAAATCTTTACAGCACTTACTCAAGAAGAGGTTGCCGCCCTGGTTGAAGAACAAGCAGCAGCTCCACATTTGCGTCCGCTTCAAAAACGTCTGGCTAAAGAAGTAACCGTTATGGTACATTCTCTCGAAGATTATGAAGCTGCTGTTGAAGCTTCGAATATCCTTTTCGGAAATGCAACTGCAGATGCCCTTAAAAAACTGGATGAAGAGACAATGCTTTCTGTTTTTGAAGGTATTCCTACTTTTGAAATTTCAGCAGCCGAACTAGCCGAAGGTATTAAAGCTGTTGATCTGATGACTGAAAAAGCAGCAATCTTCCCTTCAAAAGGTGAAATGCGTAAACTTGTACAAGGTGGAGGTGTTTCTGTAAATAAGGAAAAACTGACTGCTTTCGACGAATTGATACAATCGGATAAATTGCTGAACGGGAAATATCTGTTGGTTCAGAAAGGTAAGAAAAACTACTATCTGATCATCGCGAAATAAAAAAAATGAGATAGGTGTTTGTTTTTTTAGAAACTATTCCTATCTTTGCAACGCTTTAGAAATAAAGCAACGCAGGATTGTCTCATGGTGTAATGGTAGCACTACAGTTTTTGGTTCTGTCTGTCGAGGTTCGAATCCTCGTGAGACAACAATCCAAACCCCTAAACTATTGATTTTCAAAGGTTTAGGGGTTTTTGTTTTATACAAATGCACGACCATTGCACGACAGGAGGGGATACCCCCCTTAAGTAATACCGAAAAACGCCGAATCA
>JAVWBH010000334.1:0-3217 GCA_036649595.1 Bacteroidales bacterium | reverse complement strand
CCAGATGTGCATCATTTGTCGAAGCAAAATTCTGAACCCGCATATCAGTTGTAACCTCTTTCGCTTTATTCTCACCCAGGTTTAAGGATACCCGACCCATATATTTAGCAAAGGATGCAACATGATCAGCCTTCTGACGGGCATAAGGCTTCCGCAAAGCATCTTTCAGACAAGCACGATTACGCGCTGCCGGATCGCCGGTAATATCCTTATAGTTATTAAAGTTTGTAGCCAAAGACACATAAAGGATCGCTTCATCGGCTTTTTCGATAGCCAAAACACCATCCGAACAGGTGGTTACACCCCCTTGTTGGATCGCTGTCAGTTTCCCTTCGAAATCAACTTTCCCTTTCAACCCTTCATGCCAGGATGAAACGCCACTCAATGTCACGCTGTCGCCTACAGAAGCGATCATCACATCCTGATGCGGTGATGTCAACTGAGCGTTCAGTGTGATTTGGTTCGGTTTATCGGCAGTTAAGCGGATTATAATTACCTGATCCGGGAAAGATGTTATTATTTCTCTTTTAAAATTGACGTCGTTTACTTTATACGTTACAATAGCCCGCGCTGAATCCAGACTCAGTTCCCGGTAATAATCAGTATAGCGCGTATGCCCGGGAAAAGCAATACGCAGGTCACCGAAACTTTGATAAGGCATTCCGGAATTTGTTTTCGACATCACCTTTTCGGTTGCCAATGTCTGAGCTTCGAGGTATTTTCCGGCAAACACCAATTCCCTTACTTTCGGAATAAATTCAAGTGCATTTGGATTGGGGTTATTATTTGGCCGACCGGCCCATAAGGTCTCCTCATTCAATTGAATCTGTTCTATCCCCGGATTACCGTACACCATTGCGCCCAGCCTCCCGTTACCCAGCGGCAAAGCTTCAGTCCAGACGGATGCCGGCTTATCATACCACAGCTTATATTCTTCCGCCTTTAGAAAGGAAGGCAGGAATAATAAAGAGAATGCGGCAAATTTACACGTATTTTTTTTCCAGTTTTTTATCATTAATCTAACTCTGATTAGCTGCGTAATTTAGAGTTTAGACGTACGACAATCATTTTTGTACTGCTTCCGAAAGGCTTTTTCTAATCCTATCTTATGTTTTGTCGCAGACCACATATTAAAACAGATAATGATCTATCCGGAGCCGTAAAATCAACCCATACAAAAACGAATAACAGAAAATAAAAATAGCTTCTGAATCAGAAGATTCAGAAGCTATTTTCAATGTTATACAAACTTACAGTCGTCTCTTTTTAAAAAGCAAGACCCAATCTAAAACCAATATTATTCAAATTATGAATACTACCATTCAACACACTTCCTTTATTTGTTGCAAAGCTATAATACAAAGCAACATGCGCTGCTACTTTTTTATTCGGACTTACCCAAACATTTGTTCCTATTTCAGGCGACAAATAGAATCCCCATGTTTTATCATGAGCTTCATAAGCAGAGAAATAAGAGGTCAATTTCGCATAATTTGCTCCCAGCCTTAAACCAAGATACGGATCAAACATACCATCCGGCATAAAGCGGTAGCGTGCTTCCACACCAAATGGCAATTGAAATAAAGACCGTTGCTGACTTACTGTCAGACTTGAAGTGCCGGAAAGAATCGTTTCGGCCGGTATATATTTATGGTTTGTACTAAATGCCATAAATACTCCCACACCAATATTCGGGGTCACATAAGTACCTAAATCAAAATTCATCCCCCAACCACTGCCCCGGTTGGTAAAATCATTCCCTGTCGGAATATTAAACTGCCAGTCACCATTAAAATACATGTTTTTATCCTGAGCTTTTCCTGAAAATGGAATAAGCAACAGAGATACCAGCAGAATAAAAGAAAGCTTATTTAATGTTTTCATTTGTATAGTATTTATTTATTACATTAAAATCAAATGCGCCATTTATATACCCGTAGTCAGGTATCTCAACTTTAGGTAAATGATGGCGATTTCATAACTCTTTAATTTTATAGTTCGCCCACCATGTTTTATTACTTCGCACTTGATGTCGTTTTAATATATCCAGACTGCTTAAAGGCCTGATTAATGGCATTTACAGTTTTATTTGTATTCAGACTATTACCATACAGCAATCCGCTGATAAAAGAATTCCATACAACGGTAGGTTTCGAATCAGTTGAATTTTTCACTGATTTCAAATCAATCATATCCGTCAACAAGGATCCGGTAGAGTAAGAATAAACAATCGGATAAGGATAATACCAATCACCGTAGTAATCAGGGAACCAATAACCAGGAGTCCAGTAATAAGGATATCCCAACCACCAGTCATCGCCGGCATAATCTAAAAAATAATTTGTATTCTCCACATAACTGACCTGAATACCCAAATCGGCATCCGCTTTCGTTAATGTCCGGCTATACCCCCTATTCGTCATGTTACTCACATAAGCGTTAATCACTTTCTGAGCATCTGTACCCGTGAGATAAGTTGCTTTATCTGCATTATTTATGACCAGAATACTATCGGGCACATAAAATGTTTTATAAGACTGAAAATCGGCACTTTTATCATAATTGGTATATACCAGATATTCATCCTGAACCTTATCCAGATCCGGATCTTTTTCGCAAGCCACGAAAAGAGAGATTGCGAACAGAGCAAAAAATAACTTTTTCATATGCATTAAAAGTTTAGTTTAAAACAGGTGTTTACTTATATCTATAACAAATCACACCCTCATTCTGACCGTTATTTTCTATTAAAAAGTTAACCCGAGTTTTAATTTTATGTTATTATACTTCAATATTTAAATCTCAATTACGACATCTCCACCGCCTGCCAGCGATCGCCGCTCATAAAGACTCTTTCACCCAATCTCCTTCCACTCTTTATATTTCCGCTATAGACCCGCGAATCCGACACAAAAAAAGGATATAAAAAAGGGATGAATCAGCCTCATCCCTTTTAACAGATTTATCATAATTGAACAATCAGCTTTCCGGTGTTTTTTCCGTCAAATAAACTAATAAACGTTTCAGGAAGTTTATCAAAACCCTGCACGATTGTTTCATGTCCCTGCAACATACCCTGTTTATACCATTTGAGCAATTCCAGCATGCCATCATGAAACGAATCCTTGTAATCCGAAACAATAAAACCTTTCATCATTGCACTATTCTTAAGGAGCTGAACCTGAGGATAAGGCCCGATTGCTTTTTCAGGGTTATT
>JAVWBH010000333.1:0-3218 GCA_036649595.1 Bacteroidales bacterium | reverse complement strand
CATTAATCTTCGTTGTTATCATCCCAATCTCTCTCGATTGCGTTGCAAAAGTAGGCGCTTTTTATTTATTGTGCAAATGTTTTCCGCATATTTTTTCACCATTCACAAACACGCACACCACTAAATAATGATTCACAAACACTTAGCTCCAAAAAAAAAAAAAATCACACATAAAACACACCCCCTTTTACTCTTCAAATTCACTCAGACACACTATACATTATTATATATAGCTTCATGCGTTATCACAATATAAAAGGCATATATCCCGCTCACCCCTCCTCTACTCTACCCTATAAAACCAGCTATCTTTTAATTATCGATAAACAATAATTATTACCCTTTTTGCATTAAAAAACGAACTTATCCCATTCACTTTCAGTTATATTTTAATTACCTTTGATTTAAATACAAAAATTAAAAACAATTTATCATGAAACAATTCTTTAAAATCACCTTCGCGTGCATCTTGGGAGTTTTCATTGCCGGCTTCATCGGCTCTATTCTATTTTTCTTCGGAATCATATCTATGGCCTCAATCTCAACACCGGCATACACCCCTTCCGAATCAACCATATTTAAGCTCAAACTAAACACAGCAGTAACAGAAAGGGTACAAATCGATCCGCTCAATGAGATTATGAATACGATTTCAAAAGAATCGCAACCTACCGGGCTCGATGAGATATTACTTTCTATAGAAAAAGCACAACATAATAATCATATTATCGGTATTTACCTAAATACCGACGGCTATCAGGCATCTTATGCCACCACCGAAGCCATTCGAAACAAACTGGAGGATTTTAAGAAAACCGGCAAATTCATTATCGCCTACAACAGCAATTTCTCTCAAAACCAATATTACCTGAGTTCGATTGCCGACAGCATCTACCTTAACCCAGTAGGATCCATTCAATTTTCCGGATTAGTATCTCAAAATATATTTTTCAAGAATGCGCTCGACAAGCTCGGCGTTCAAATGCAGATTTTCCGTGTAGGAACTTTTAAATCCGCTATCGAGCCCTTTATCCTTGATAAAATGAGTCCTGCAAACCGCGAACAAACCGAAACGTATCTAAACTCAATGTGGAATACGATTCTTTCGGGCATCTCTTCCTCTCGCAATCTCTCCATTGATTCACTAAACAGTATCGCCAATCAGGGGATCGGATTTGCCGAAGCCACTCAGGTTCTACAGACCGGTTTAATAACCGGTTTAAAATACCAAAGTGATATGCTCCCGTTATTAGAAAATATTGCAGGAACAAAAAACATCGAAACTCCGGGGCTTGACAAAATCAAAACCATGAAGTCAATCCACAAAGAATACAAAGACCAGATTGCCATTCTATACGCCGTCGGAGAGATCACCGATGTAGAGTCTGACGGGATCTACTGGCAAAAGACAGTAAAGGAAATCGAAGAATTAAAAGAAGACGAATCTGTTAAAGGCGTAGTTTTTCGAGTAAATTCGCCAGGCGGAAGCGCTTTTGCTTCCGAACAGATCTGGGAAGCAATCAACAAACTAAAAGAAACCAAACCGGTAGTAGTTTCGATGGGAACCTATGCAGCTTCGGGAGGCTACTACATCTCTTGTAACGCCGACTACATCGTAGCAGAACCAACAACACTTACAGGCTCAATCGGCGTATTCGGAATGATTCCGAACGCAAGCGATTTACTCACAAACAAAATCGGCCTTACTTTCGACGAAGTAAAAACCAATAAATTCGGCAACATTACCTATATGGCTCCCATGACCGATCTTGAAAAAGAACTTTTACAAAAAGGAGTCGAAAATATTTACACGTTATTTATGAAACGTTGCGCAGATGGTCGTAACTTGCCGGTCGATTCAATTGCGAAGATCGCAGAAGGACGAGTATGGAGTGGTGAAAACGCATTCCATTTAGGATTAGTCGACGAATTGGGCGGTATTGACACCGCTATTCGCAAAGTCAGTGAACTTGCCAATATCGACAAGTATACCGTACTGCCCTATCCGGCAACCAAAGATTTCATCGAAACCCTAATGGAACAACTCTCCGACGAAGCATCCGTACGAATCTCTCAACATCTTTTGGGCGAAGAGTTCAAACACGTACAAGTTCTGAAATACATCAAATCACTCTCTCATATCCAGGCACGCATGGAAGAGATTGTTGTCAAATAAACAGAAATGACCTTTATGGCTCATAAAAAGACAAACATACATTATCCACTATACCCCCTTTCCATTCTCTATGGAATGGGGGTTCGTTTTCGAAACCTGTTATTCGATCGCGGTATACTTAAAACCCGAACCTTCACCGTTCCGATTATATGTGTCGGCAATCTGACTGTAGGAGGTACAGGAAAAACCCCGCATATCGAATACCTCATCCGCCTTTTATCCCCCCATTACCGAATTGCCGTATTAAGCCGGGGATATAAGCGTAAATCAAAAGGATTCTTGTTAGCCACCGCCGGCATTACACCCGGCTTATTAGGCGACGAGCCCTATCAGCTATGGTGTAAGTTTCCCGACCTCCAAGTCGCGGTAGACTCCGATCGTTGTCACGGAATCGACCAGCTACTATCCCAATCGCAGCCCCCACAGGTTATCCTGTTGGACGATGCTTATCAACACCGCTATGTAAAAGCAGGCCTGAATCTATTGCTTACCGATTACAACAGGCCTTTTTATACAGATGCCCTGTTGCCTGCCGGCAGATTACGAGAAGGAGGCTCCGGCAAAGAGAGAGCAGACATTTTCATTGTGTCCAAATCACCACAAACACTCTCTGAAAACGAAGTAAAAAAGATAGAAGGCAATATATCGCCTACCTCAAAGCAGAAGATATTTTTTAGCGGACTCGCCTACCAACCCCTGCGACATGTGTTTACCGATATCGAAATGCGGTTACCCAACGAAACACACGTCTTACTGGTTACCGGCATTGCACGCCCCGAACTTGTAGAAAATCAAATAAAAGCAACCTATCAGTTAAACGAGAGTCTGGTGTACCCCGATCACCATGACTTTACAGAAACAGATATTATCAAAATAAATCACAAATTCAATTCTATCAAAAACAAAGAAAAGGCGATTGTTGTTACAGAAAAAGACGCAGTTAGGTTACGTCACAATCCATTCCTCAATGATTCTTTAAAAGAAAACATGTATTTTCTTCCGTTAGAAATTGTATTTTTACACAACGAAACAAATAGGTTCA
>JAVWBH010000332.1:0-3242 GCA_036649595.1 Bacteroidales bacterium | reverse complement strand
AATGCTGTCGTAGTATCGAGCGACGAAGAAGGCAACACGTATAAAAAAATGGTATTACGCGACTTGACTGACGGTTCGGCCCTCGATATTTCTGCTGATGTGGGCGGTTTGTCGGGAGTTTATCCCCAAGGACAACGCATCACCATCAACTGTGCCGGCCTTCATATCGGCGACTATGCGAATTCTCCTGTATTAGGGTTCACTTTATATAATGACGATGTAAAACGTTTGCGTCATGAAATCGGACGTATCGCATACCCTATTACGAAAAAGTATGTGAAAGCCGTAGGAATGCCCGATGCAACCCTTGCTGCACCCGAAGAGATGACAATCGCCCAAATCAAAGCAATGGGCCGCGAAGGTTACGGTCGTCTGGTTCGCATTAAAAACGTAAAATTCGGATATTATGTTACTGCTGGTGCTCCCGACTTTTTCGAAACACCAACTATCAAATGGGTAAACGACACGAAGGAAACAAACATCCCGTTCTCTCACGAAAACAGTTTGAATGTACCGGTTTCGCGTGCACTATCGGATGGAACAGGCACTATCAACCTGACCACTTCATCGTACGCCAAATTCGCACCGAAAGGCATCCCAATGAACCCGATGGACGAAGCAGGGAGCATTACCTCTACATTCGACATCATCGCGATCGTAGGTTGGTATCGCGATCAGCTAGCCAAAGATGGTAGCTATCAGTTGTCTCTGCAACGCTACTCAGACATTATCGAAACTCCGGTTAAATAAAAATTTTACTCAAACTCAAATAATTTAAATTATGAAACAATTTAGAAAACTGACATGGGCGGTAATCGCATCGATGTCATTATTTTCAGCATGTAGCAATGTTGATGATGAAGATGAACCGGCTGATCCAAACAAACCAGGAACTGAAATTCCGACAGAAGGATTGGCAGAGTATTTTTACAACTTTGAAGATGTAACTCACAATGCAGACTTTGCCAAAGAAGGATGGACGAATGAGATTATTTCCGGGGACAGAAAATGGAGAGGTACAATCTTTGAAAGCAATGGTAGCTCAAACGGTTATATTAAAGCAACCGCTTATAACTCACCAGAAGGTTCATACGAATCTTGGGCAATTTCACCAGCTCTTGATTTAAGTAAGGCTGCAAAAAAAATCGTTTCATTCAAAACAGCTGCTTTCTGGAATCCAACATGGGTAGAATCAACAGTTTTTGAAACCTATGTTATTCAAGGTGAAAATAAAACAAAACTTACTCACAAACTACCAAATTCTGAGTCTGTAAAATATGCATTTATTGAATCTGGGGAGATTGATTTATCTTCATATTCTGGCATTATTAAAATCGGATTCCGATATGTGGCAGCGGGTGGCACTAATAATATGACTTGGTGTGTTGATGATTTTTCTTTCGGTAAAGAAGCAACAAAGGAAACTTCAGTATCTATTTCATATGGTACAACATCTGTGAAAGTAAACGAAGCACTTGAATGCGAAATTACAACTACAATTAACAATCCGGTTGGAACTACAGCAATCTCTGCTGAAGGGCTACCTGCATGGGCTACATTAACAGACAATGGAGATGGTTCCGCTATCATTACAGGAACAGCTCCTGCTGCTGCAGAAGAATCGACTGTTACTATCAAAGCCATCAATAATAATGTAGAGTCTACAAAAACATTTACATTAAAAGTTACTGCTGATATTGTAGCTGGACAAGAGATGGTTATTAACGGTGGTTTTGAAACATGGGCTGACGAAGCAAAACCAACTGGATGGAATGGCAATTTCACAACAGGAACTTTTGCTAAAGCGACTGATATCAAGCATTCTGGAAACAATTCATTTAAACATACAGCTGAGACATCTTCTACAAGACTTCAACAAGAGGTTTCTGTTACTGCCGGTAAAAAATATCGTATTTCATATTGGTACTTAGATAATGATGCTAATGCAAAAACACGTATCTGGTCTACTTTCGCTGCCGGAAGCTCAGCAATCAAAGATCAATATGAAAAATTGCAGCCTGCAAAATACTCTGAAGATTCAGCTGAATGGGTTAAAGTAGAGGCTGAAATTACAGCTCCTGCTACAGCGACTGTCTTCCGATTTGAAGTGCGTACTTATATCAGTGGTGAAGTTGGCGGAGATATCTATTATGACGATTTTTCTATGATTGAAATCTAATAATACAAAATACACACCATAAAACTGGCACAGCAAAGACAAATAATTGTCCTTGCTGTGCTTTTTATTTTATAATTCCTACTATTTTTATCCTCCCTTATTACATTAATCAATTTAGCCCTATGAAATTTTACAATTGGCGAACAACGATAATCATTCGCTCAATATTTTTGCTTGCAATAGGAGTACTTTCTTCCTGCATTAAAAATGACGATGAAGATGAAAATGCTAGAATAGCCGCTTCATTAAAAACACAAATCCACAATCAGATTAAAGGTCACAAAGTTCAATCTTATGGCTATCTATGGACAGCCTTCCGCTCTACCGATGCAAAATCGAACGGAAAAGTAAATGACCTATATAGCAATACGACCAACTACACCTTCGGAACTGACCAGGATAAAGGAGGGGGTGATGCAAATTCTTATAACCGCGAACACTCTTTCCCTAAAAGTTGGTTCGGGACGCAACCTTCATCGGCAATGTATACCGATTTATATCACCTTTATCCATCCGATAGTTACGCCAACTCACAGCGAAGCAATCTGCCTTATGGGAAAATAAATAGTGGCAATGCAACCTGGAGCAACGGATATTGTAAAATGGGAAAAATGACAACTGCCGGTTTCAGCGGAATTGTGTTTGAACCAAATAATGAGATTAAAGGAAACCTGGCTCGTACTTACTTTTATTTCGCTACACGCTACGAAAACGAGGATTTCTCAAAATGGGGTGGCTCTGAAATGCTAACGCTTTCGCAATACCCTTTTTATCGTAGCTGGGCTATCGACGTGCTTCTCGAATGGAATCGCCTCGACCCTGTGGACGATACCGAACGTAAACGCAACGATGCCGTAGCCAAAATTCAAGGCAAGCGGAATCCGTATATCGACGATCCGGAACTGGCCGAATATATCTGGGGAGATAAAATCGGACAGCCTTATAATATGACCCGTATCGCAATGCCGATAGCTGTTTATCGGGATTAAATCGATCGCAATAAACTGCTGTTTTTAGATTTATCAACAAAAAGGAGTGCGAAATATTTTTCTAACTAAAAAAT
>JAVWBH010000331.1:0-3276 GCA_036649595.1 Bacteroidales bacterium | reverse complement strand
TGCTTTTATCACTATGAAATTACTCAAGACTGCCTTACGTCTTTTATTGTTTTCACCAATTGTCACAAACGGATTACTCCTGTTACTTGCCCTTCTATATGCTATCGCCACATTTACCGAACATCAACAAAGTACGGAAGTGGCCCGCAGATGGTTCTATAATAATCCGGCTATCTATATTCTATTATTTTTAGGATGCATTAATCTATGCGGAATCCTGTTTTCAAGGAAATATTTTAACTGGAAAAAAGCAGGAATGCTGATATTCCATTTTTCGTTTTTTTTTATTCTGGCAGGTGCCTGGATTACATATAACCACGGATATGAAGGAAGAATGCATATTCGGGAAGGTGAATCAGCCAGCCGGATTTTCGATAATCAGAATAACTATCGCTCTGTACCTTTCAACATCTATCTGAAAGATTTCATGATTCATAGATATCCGGGGTCGCAGAGTCCCTCTTCTTTTGAAAGCAGCATTCGAATTACCGGCACTGACGGACAAGAAAAAAACGCGCTACTATCTATGAATAAAGTCATTTACCAGGACGGCTATCGAATTTATCAGTCATCTTATGATCCCGACGAAAAGGGGTCTGTCTTATTGGTGAATTACGATCCGTACGGTGCCTTGATTTCTTACATCGGTTACGGTTTGATGTTTTTAGGTATTCTATGGCTTCTCTTATCGCGCGAATCACGCTTCGGCCAACTAAATGCAAAGCTAAAACAACGAACTTGCACATTGCTTTTCATCGGACTGAGCACCACGTTAAGCGCTCAGAACTATTCATCTCATACACCTTCGGCAAGCCATGCCGCTAAATTCGGAGAATTATCCATTCAGTGCCCGTCCGGAAGGATTGAGCCGGTTAATACCTATGCGTCTAAGTTAGTCAGAAAAATATGCCGCACAACTTCTTTTAACCAACTAACAGCCGAGCAGGTAGTACTGGGGATCATGTTATATCCGGATTTTTGGAATAAGATACCGCTTATCACCATCGAAAATACAGAAGTTCACCAATTACTGTCTACTAAAAATGATAAACTTTCATATGCCGACTTCTTCAATACAGCTGGCGAATATAAATTACAGCAACATATTGAGGCTATATATAACAGACAGCCGAAAGAACGAACCCGCTTCGATAAAGATTTACTTAAACTGGATGAGAAGATAAATATTCTGTTCGCATTACAACACGGAGAGCTACTATCACTCTTCCCTCTTAAGGGCGATGAAAAAAATAAATGGTTTTCACCGGGTGATAATCTGACAAAATTTTCAGGACAAGATTCTCTTTTTGTAAGCCGTATTTTCCCAATCTACATTAATGAAGTAGACCGAAGTATAAAAAACGGCAACTGGCAACCCGTGGAAGAGGTTCTGGATATGATCAAAACATATCAGAAAGCGCAAAGTCCTGAACTGGTAATGGATCCTCGGAAAACCAAAGCAGAAATTATCTATAACCGACTAAATATATTCGGACGATCAGCCATCTTTTATCTGGCGTTCTCTACAATACTCTTACTTTTATCAATACTATATACACTGACGCCGACTACTTTTATCCGCAATCTTATAAGGGCATGCGTATGTAGTATTATCACCATTTTTATTTTTCAGTCGGCCGGGATAGCATTACGCTGGTATATTTCAGGACAAGCTCCGTGGTCGAACGCATATGAATCGATGGTTTACGTAGCATGGTGCGGAGTTTTTGCCGGATTATTTTTTCTGAGGAGATCGGCATTAACATTCGGGCTTTCCGGGTTACTGGCAGGATTTATTCTGCTGGTTTCTAATTTTAATTTCATGGATCCTGAAATTACACCTTTGGTACCCGTTTTAAAATCACCCTGGCTTATGTTTCATGTAGCCATTATCATGGCAAGCTATGGTTTTTTCGGAATGAGTTTTCTGCTGAGCCTGTTCTCAATGATATCCGATATCGTTCTACCGGAAAATAAAAAGAAGTATTTGTTCAAGCCTAAAATACAAGAATTCCGAATTATGAACGAAATGTCTCTGATTGTAGGGTTATGCTTACTTTCTGCAGGTACCTTTTTGGGGGCAATATGGGCAAATGAATCATGGGGACGTTATTGGGGTTGGGACCCAAAAGAGACCTGGGCACTCATTACCATGTTAGTGTATGCCTTTGTCGTACATAGCCACATGATCAAATCTTTACGAAACAACTGGGCTTTCAACGCCATGGTTCTGATCGCTTTTGCATCTGTCTTAATGACTTATTTCGGTGTCAACTATTATCTCTCCGGATTACATTCTTACGGGAAATCTGATACTCCCGGCATTTTAAATATTATTTATGCGGGGTATACAATCGTTTTAGGGATCATCATACTGGGATACAGAAGACGGCAAACAAGAAATATCGAAAAGAAACATTATACGGAACAAGTTTCCATATAATAATAGCCTCTCTCATTCCACAACAGGTGTAGATAATTTCCCCAAAAGTGGGGAAATTATCTACACCTGTTTTTTAACTATAATTCAAAAACAGTAGTTATATTTTATTATATAACAGCCATTTACAACAGTGTGTAACCCGCAACCTATTTTCGGTATGGTTATTGGTGAATTGTGATTAAAATAATCGATTAAAACGAACGATTAAAAATCATTACATCATGAGAATAAGTTATACGCTTTTGTTTATATGGGTCCTGCTCCTCATTACCCCCGTTTATGCACAACAACGGGAAATAACAGGGAAAGTGATCGATGCGGATACTCAGGAGCCGCTAATCGGAGCTACAGTATCTGTTAAAGATGCCATAGGGCGCGGAGTAATAACCGACTTGGACGGACAATACCGGCTGACGATAGATACCGGAAACAAAATACTGGTATTCTCTTATATCGGAATGAAATCTCAAGAATTTAAAATTCCGGGGAATGGGATTTTAAATGTTGCTCTTCAGCAAGATACCCGAGATTTGGAAGAAGTCGTAGTAACAGGATATGGAAATTTCTCAAAATCCTCATTTACGGGATCAGCCAATACCCTACGGGCAGATATGCTTAAGAATGTACCGGTATTATCAGTAGAACAAAAGTTGCAGGGGATGACCACCGGAGTCAATATTACCAGTGGATCAGGGCAACCGGGCGCAAACCAGAGTATTCGCATCCGGGGCATGGGGTCTTTCAATGCCTCGCAAGAGCCATTGTTTGTAATTGACGGCGTACCGGTATCCTCCGGTAGTCTGAGCAGCGGGGGCAGTGGTGATGCGGCATAT
>JAVWBH010000330.1:0-3277 GCA_036649595.1 Bacteroidales bacterium | reverse complement strand
GCCGGCGGAATGCTGAACCTGACATTCATACCCCGGGCGGGCGACAAATATGAACTGAAGAATATCTTTAATCAGTTAGGCTCCGACCGCTATACCACACGCGAAGGGTATCAAAATATATCCGCTTATTACGGGCAGCGTAAAATGGAATACCTCTACACCAGCCGTACAACATATAGCAGCCAGTTTACGGGTACACATACCCGCTCTACCCGAAAATTAGACTGGAGCGCCGGATACGCATATGCCAACAAGCACCAGCCCGACCGCCGTATCATAGAGCTGCAGGAAGAAGACGGCACATCTTACCCCGATCATAAAGGGCAATATATGATTGACCAGAATGAAATTACCCGCGATTTTAGCTTGCTCAACGAACATATTTTTTCGGCAGCCGCCAATTACAAACAAGATTTCTCTTTATTCGGTTTGAAGCCGGCTTTAAAGACCGGTCTGTATGCCGAATACCGCACCCGTAACTATAATAACCGCCAGTTCTTTTATCGTTGGAATGAGGCAAATCTGCTGCTTGGCTTCGGATTCAAAGACGTGGTAACAGAAATTTTGCAACCCGATAATTACGGACACGACAAACTCTATATCTATGAAGATACCGATAATCGGAATTCATATTCTGGAAATAACCTGTTGAGTGCCGGATATATAGGATTGTTTGTTCCTGTCGGAAAACTTGAGATTTACGGAGGCGGCCGTTTGGAATATAACCGGATGGATCTGAAAAGTTATACCACCATCTATACCGACCGTACGAAAACAAAAACTTACGACGACTGCCATTTCTTCCCGTCTCTTAACCTGGCTTATCGCTTTAATGAAAACCACATTGCCAGAGCCGCTTATGGCTCATCCGTTAACCGGCCCGAATTTAGGGAAGTATCCTCTTCCGTTTATTATGATTTCGACCTGTTCAGTGACGTAAAAGGAAATCCCGATCTGAAAACAGCTTATATCCAGAATCTCGATTTGCGGTATGAATATTATCCAACAGCCGGTGAGTTGATTTCGCTTACGTTGTTTTACAAGAATTTCCGGAATCCAATCGAATGGACTTATCTCGATGCCGGAGGTAGTTACACCTACACATTCGAGAATGCCCGCGAAGCTACCAATTACGGGATTGAACTTGAGATCCGCAAAAATCTGGCGTTTATCGGCATGCAGGATTTCAGTGTTAACCTGAATGCCGCTTTGATCGAGAGTAAAGTGAAATTCCAGAACGGGAGTCTCGAAAAAGACCGTCCGATGCAGGGTCAATCGCCCTACCTGATCAATGCAGGGCTGTATTATCAAAACCAGCGCCATCAGCTCAATGCCGCTATCCTTTACAACCGTATCGGAAAACGTATAATCGGAGTAGGCCGGGTAGATACCAGCAACGGAGGCAGTATGAACAACGATATCCCCGATTCGTACGAGATGCCGCGTAATGCGCTCGATCTTTCGCTCAGCAAAAAGTTCGGTATTGTAGAAGTCAAAGCCGCAGTCAATGATGTATTGGCTCAGCGTGTACAATTCAAGCAGTTTCCGAAATATGAAAAAGACGGCCACATATACGAGCGCTCACAGGTAACCAAGTCATTTAATCCCGGACGCTCCTTTAATCTGAGCGTATCGGTACAATTATAAGCAAATTCTCTTATCCTCATTTAAATTAAATACTATTCAAATGAAATCGCCATAACTCACCTAAAGTTGAGATACTTAACAAAAGGTATATAAATGGCGCATTTGACCTTGATGTTAAAAATTAAATACTATTCAAATGAAAAGAACATTCAGTTTCAAATCACTTTTAGCCCTGTCATTGGCAGCTATGGCTTCTTTCAGCAGTTGTTCGTCGAATGATGATGCTTCTTTCGAACCGGTTGTCGAAGGAATGATTGGAAATGGTGAACAAGCTTTCGAAATTACCCGTGATACAACATTCCGTAAAGGGGTATATGATCTTTTAGGATGGGTATATATTACCAAAGGGGCAACCGTAACATTCGAGCCGGGCTCCGTCATCAAAGGCGATAAAGCAACCAAAGCAGCTCTGATCGTTGAAAAAGGAGGTAAGCTCATTGCCCGCGGAACAGCAAAAGAACCAATCGTATTTACTTCTGCAGCTGCACCCGGCCAGCGTCGTCCCGGCGATTGGGGAGGTCTTATTATTTGCGGTGAGGGGATCAATAATAAAACAACACAGATGATCGAAGGTGGTCCGCGTTCTACCCACGGAGGTACAAAAGCGGATGACAACTCGGGCGTATTAAGTTATGTACGTGTCGAATTTGCCGGTTACCCCTTTAAGGCGGATCAGGAAATCAATGGTATCACATTCGGTTCGGTAGGTAGTGGTACAACTGTTGATCACGTACAGGTGTCTTACTCAAATGACGACTCGTTCGAATGGTTTGGCGGATCTGTAGACTGTAAATACCTAATCGCCTATCACGGGTGGGATGACGAATTCGATACCGATAACGGATACAACGGCAAACTTCAGTTCTTGTTGAGCGTAAAGAATCCGCGTATTGCCGATACCTCTTGTTCAAACGGATTTGAGTCGGACAATAATTCAACTGCCGGTACAGAAAATCCGTTTACATCGGCCGTATTCAGTAATGTTACCTTCGTCGGGCCGATGGGGCAGGATGATAACTTTAAGAATGATGCTTCTTATATTACAGCCGGGAATATAAATCCGAACAACGGCTCGAAACTGGGTATCTTCCAGGCGGCGATGCAGATCCGTCGTAACTCAAAGCTAAACTGTTTTAATTCGGTAGCAATGGGTTATCCGGTAGGGTTGATTCTTGAAAATGATAAGGGCGGCCAGGTTCAGCAATGGGCTACCAACGGTGATATCAGTTTGAAAAATAACATCTTTGCCGGTATGGGAGTATTAGGGTCTGATAAGAATAAATCGTTTAAAGATTATCTTTCTACCGATGCCGGTACCGAAGATGAATCACAACGCTCTTTTTCGTCTTCTTTCTTCCTGTCGCAGGGTAATAAAAGCTATGATGCTATCAGCGATCTGAAACTAAAACAGCCAAACAGCCTGAAGGCCGATGCAAATTATGGGCCGCTGTCAGGAAGCCCGTTATTGAATGCCGCATCTTTCGAAGATGCAAAACTTAGCAGTTTTGAAAAAGTAGCCTACGTAGGTGCTTTTGCAAATGAAAATGATAACTGGATGGCCGGATGGACAAACTTTGATCCGCAAAATACCATTTATTGATATTGAATTTTGACAACCAACCGACCGGTC
>JAVWBH010000329.1:0-3314 GCA_036649595.1 Bacteroidales bacterium | reverse complement strand
GAAAAAGTTGAATGATATCGTTCATTATTGTCTTTTTTATGCGAAACGAAGATACAAAATAAAGGGGATAAAAGAAAAACAGGATACACGTATGCATCCTGTTTTTACTTATCTGATATAGAAATAATACAATAGAATCAGCAAGATAGCCAAAATAATACCCAACCGAATATTTCTCGAAGAGGATGATTTTTCTTCATTCTGCACCCGGCGTTTGACATGTGAGGTCTGATCTGTAAACGCGCCTTTAAGATTCGGTTTGTAATCGTCTTCTGACAACTCGCCCATTTCTCTTTTCACTTTGCGGATCCGTTCTTCCAATTCTTCTTTGTGCGGATCAAAATAGATCGGATCGTGATGGAATTTACGCGGCTTGCGCACATTAAAAAATAGTCCCATAGCTTATTGATTTACCGGATTTTCTATTTGTTTTATCGTATCGGCCGGCACTGTATCCCGTTTACCATGAATAGAGTCATTCTGATTTTTTATCAGCTGGTCTACCTCTGTATGCGGTACCGGTCTTTTCTCTGGTTTTGAAGCCGGACGAACCGTCTGTTCTACTTCCGGAAGATCCAGATTAGACGTACCCTCCAACTCTTCTTTTGTAAACAAACGCGGGTTTGTCACAATATCTTCGGCTTTCATTTTTACCTTACGGAAAATATCAAAACGGTCTTTAGGCCGTAAATCATCATACCAATGGAAAGATGGAAGATAAAGCTTGTCGGGCGATAATTTCGGAATCGGCGTCAGCGTACCGTTCACTTTCGGCCACATAACCATATAATCTAATTTCTGCTCCGAAAAGAACCCTTTCAGGAAGCTTCCTTCCGCTCTGTTGAGACCGATCAGCGATTTGTCTTTTTCTTCCGGATAGAAAATAACCTGTACATTCCCGTCCATCTGCATCTTATACATCTCTCCGTTTCTAAACCAGGCATTCAAGACTTTTCCGGTAAGCTGATCATAATAATCAGGGCCTTTATATTGTGCCAGGAATGCGAAATCTTTGATAAGAGCATGCTCAATGGTGGAGTCATTCATCAGGATAAAGATCGTATCGCCGAATATCTGTTTATCCAGATTCCATATTACCGGATTACGGTACATCACCAATGTTGAGTCGAGCGTAGAGTATTTAAGAGAGTCGCAAATTCCCTGAGCGTCTCTTCTGTAAAACCTGACACCATAATAGGCTTCTAATTGTCGTTGCTGATCAATCATAGCCGATTTCAAGGTATCCGCATGCAGATAAAGCGAATCACTGGTTGAGTATTCTATTGCCTGCGGTACTTGTGTAACAAAAGCATATTCGGTCAACTCGTTATAATAACCATAATTCCCTTCAAGAATCAATTTCCGGATACTGTCATTCATAACCATGTTACCAAACACCTCTCCATACCCCGATTTACGATCATAATAGATTGTATCGCCGGTCAATGTTTGTCCTTTGCTGACCAATCGCGAACGATTAAGGAGCATCGACAAGTCATTCCGTGTATCATACCATCCCAGATCGGAATAGATCGTATTGCTGTCTGACACAATCACAGATTCACCTAAGATATCAGCTATGCCGGTATCCGTACTGTAACGTAAGGTATCCGAATAGAGTGTATATTTCGGGTTTTGCAACTCCACGTCCTGCTGGAAAACAGCCAGTTTCGTGTCCGGGCTATATTCGCCATAGATCGAAGTAAGCCGGTTTTGTAAATCGGTAATAATGCCGCCTTCAAAAAAATACCCGATATTCATTATCCGGTCATAGTTCATACTGTCGGTAGTCAGGGTCACGTCACGGTTAATCATCCGGACGTTGTCGCGCAAACGGGCCAGACCGCTGTTTCCGTTATAGTATAGCACATCTCCGTATACAAACAGGGTATCTCCTTGTTCCATGCGGACATTACCAAAGGCATCCAGCGAATTGCTCTGCTCATAAAAATAAGCACTGTCACAAAACATGTAGGAACTATCCTGCCGAAACTGAACATCGCCTCTCAATATCTGAAAATCCGCATTTACACTTTTGTCATAATCCAACGTATTGGCATGCAATAAGAAAATACGGTTCTGTTTGGTTTTTACAGGTTCGGAAGGCGCTGCAGGTTCCTGATTGCTTTCTACGGCATATGTAAATGCAGAAAGTGCGAACAGGCATAAGACACCCGTAAGCGTCTTATGCCTGTTTATCAATGAATATGTTTTCTTTTTTAACATCAATCAATTAGTATCAATTCTTAACCCATCCCGGATATTGGAAATCACAGTTACGCCATCCTTCTTTAATACGAACGTATGTTTCTGCTTGTTTCTTCTTGATAAATTCCTGAATAATCTGCTCTTTTTTCTTAACCTCAAGCATTCCTTTCAAAGCTTGATAGTCATCATAAATTGTTGCTTTATGACCGGCAAGGCGACTTTTCAGTTTCACGATCGCAATAACATCGCGGCCGTTTTTTTCGCTCTTCATTATGAACGGAGCCGATATCTGATTAACTTCCATTTTATCAATCTGACGGGCAACTTCAGGAGGCAACTGTTCCATCTGGAATTGAGAAGTTCCTGTTTGCTGATTTACCATCAGACCTTTGTTATTGCGGGTAGCTTTATCGTGAGACAAATATCCTACAGCTTCTTCAAAAGTAAATTTGGCAGAATCCAGATCTGATTTTAAAGAGTCCATACGATGCATCGTTGCCGTCAACTCTTTATCAGACACTTTCGGTGTCAACAAAATATGACGTAAGTTTGCGCGATCGCCCCGTTTTTCAATCAGCTGAATAATATGATATCCGAATTCTGTTTCGACAATCTTCGAAACTTTTTTCGGGTCATTCAACTGGAAAGCTACGGCAGAAAATTCCGGAACAAACTCACCGCGACCTTTAAATCCTAATTCGCCTCCGTTACGGGCTGATCCCGGATCTTCAGAATACATGATCGCCAACGTAGAAAATTCAGATTCGCCCTTTTGTACGCGTTCTGAATAATCACGTAGCCGCGCTTTGATATCATCGATCTCTTCTTGTGGAATTTTCGGTTCAAAAGTAAGAACCTGTACTTCTACCTGAGCCGGCATAAACGGAATACTGTCTTGCGGTAACGACTCATAATAGCGACGCACTTCGGCCGGAGTAACTTTTACATTTTCAACCAACTTCTGCTGCATCTGTTGTACCGTTCCCTGATCACGCACGACATCACGCAATTCTTCGCGGAACTGTGCAATCGGCTTATTCAGGTATTCTTCCATTTTTTCTTTCGAGCCCATCTGCGACAGATAGTAGTTAATACGGGCTTCCACC
>JAVWBH010000328.1:0-3321 GCA_036649595.1 Bacteroidales bacterium | reverse complement strand
ATCAAGATAACTCCTTCATCAGGAATCGTTAGTCCCATAATACTATTGAGCAACGTACTTTTACCTGCTCCCGATTCTCCCATCAGGCATACATGCTCGCCTGAAGAGATCTTTTCCGTAAACTCTTCGATTATTTTTTTCCCGTCGAACGAGAAACTCACTTTCTGAAATTCGATCATGCAATAATAATAATGATCGACAAACTTAGATATAAATCTTTAATAGGTTAGAGTCTTTATATAAAAATAACGCAGAAAGGAGGCGTTACACCTCCTCTTCCGACTTTAACATCATACGTCTATAGTTATTTAGTAAATTACTTTCCGGATTCGAAACATCCATCCCCGTAGGGATTACAAAATAACGATCCATCAATATTTCACGTATATTCTCCTGTATTTCAGGCACGGATGCCGGCATATCGATTAAGAGCCCCATCAACTCAGGATCATTCTCTATCGACAGAAAAATACGGTCGGGCAATTGCCCGATAAACTCATTTGCGACTTTTTCGAGGGTTTCTTCTGCCAGCGAATATTCAGGATCATCGGTAAAATAGATTGGCTTATGCTCTTGTAATCCTTTTACCAGAAAATCCTCCAATACATTATTGATAACTCTGCGACTATAACGTTCTTCTGCTTTCCGGTACAAATCGGCTAAGTTTTTATTCTCCTTTATAAAATCAAAAACCTGCTCACGTAAACTATTATTAAATCGATTAACTGCGATTTCAGCAAAAAGATGAGTTTCCATGGAAAGAGTATTTAATTATTGTCTTTAAATATAAATATTTTTTATCATTTAATCAATCTGCCGACCGAAATCTTTTTTCGACCATATCCCAGTCTACTATCGCCCACATACCATCCAGGTAATCGGTACGTTTATTCAGGTAATCCAGATAATAAGCATGCTCCCATACATCGAATACAAGAATCGGAGTAAGCCCTTTTTTGAGAGGAGTATCCGCATTCGGAGTTTTTATCACCTCCAGCTTGCCTGCCTTATTTTTTACCAGCCACACCCATCCTGACCCAAATTGAGAGGCACCTTGCTTTGTCATTTCCTGTTTTAAAGAATCCAACGACCCAAATTGCGATTCAATCGCCTTTATTAAAGCAGGAGAAGGTTTTTGTGAACGGGGAGCTGTCAGACTTTCGAAATAAAAAGCATGATTCAATGCCTGTGCGGCATTATTAAACAAATTTCCATCCGAAGTCATTACGATCTCCTCTATTTGCAAAGTATCGTAAGGCGTGCCCTTCTTTAGTTTATTCAGGTTATTGATATATCCTTGTTGATGCTTTCCATAATGAGTACTTAACGTTTTCTCGCTAATTACCGGATCCAGAGCATTCAGTTCATAAGGGAGAGGTGGGTTAACAAACTCTTTCGCTTCATTCTGCGGAATAGCCGTTCCAAATAAAATAATCAAAAATGAAACAATGGTATTCATATTCTATTTATTTATTATTAAAATTCACTCAGAAGTATAACGCTTTGTTTTATTTTTTTGTTGACAAAAATCCCCGTTCAAACGCTCTGTATATTTCACCCAACCACAAAACAGGAGAGGTAAACAAGATTGCCCATACCCAATCTGTCCAACGAAGTGGTGTGACCTGAAACATGGTACCGCCAAATGACACGATCAGAATCTGCCCGATTAAAATTAATAACAAGACCAAACCAAATCCGCTCATTGACTCGCGCATTTGATAAAAGGCAGAATGTGTACTGCCGAATACTTTCGCATTAAACAGATTCCAAAACTGGAGCATTACGAAAATTGTAAAAAACAGGGATTGTTCATATATCGTAATTTCGCCCGACACACCGGAGTTACGGAAAATACTGCTCCACCACTCTATAAAACTAAAGTCATTCAATGAAACAAGATCATATCTCATAAAATAGCGCTGAAGGCTCAAGAGTATCACAATAAAAAACAAAGCCATTACCAGAATTGATTTCCGCATCGCCTTGGTCAGAATATGGTCTGTAGATTTACGTGGAGCATCCTTCATAACATCCATACTCGGAGGTAAAGAAGCTAAAGCCAATGCCGCGAAAGTATCCATGATCAGGTTTACCCATAACATTTGTGTTACAGTCAACGGAGAGCTGGTTCCGATTAATGCTCCAGAAAACACCACCAGACACGCTACAACGTTGATAATTAACTGAAAGAAAAGAAAACGCTGAATATTCCGATACAAAGACCGTCCCCACATAACCGCACGTCCGATACTGGTAAATGAATTATCCAGTATGGTGATTGCACTGGCCTCTTTTGCTACTGTTGTTCCATCCCCCATCGACAATCCAACCTGTGCCGCATTTAATGCAGGCGCATCATTTGTACCGTCGCCCGTAACCGCAACAACCTGTCCGTGTTTCTGCAGCAAACGAACCAAACGCTCTTTATCCATCGGGCGGGCGCGCGACATTATCTTTAAGTCCAACACCCGCTGAAAGGCAGCTTCATCATCCAGCGCAGCGAAATCCGGGCCGGAGATATGATTCCGGTCGTTGTCTTTTTCATTCCATAAACCAATCTGCCGTCCGATTTCTTTTGCCGTGGCAGAGGTATCTCCCGTCACGATCTTCACCTGTATACCGGCTTTTTGTGTTTCATCAATAGCTTGCGGAACATCCTCCCGTACCGGATCTGAGATGGCGGCAATTCCCATAAAAGTAAGATCCGAAGCATCCAGCCTGCCAAATGCGAATAGCTTGCCGACGGCCTCATCCGAGATATCATCAATAAATTTATAAGCAAATCCAAGCGTTCGCATCCCCTGATTCTGATACCCCAATAATTTGGCTTCCGTTTCTTGGGCTAGCTTCTCCATGGCAATGACACCTCCGGGGGTTTGAGCCTGCTTACAATGCTTCATTATTACTTCAGGAGCCCCTTTCAGATAAAGAACATTTGCTTTAAAGAAAGGAGAACGGACAAGCGTTGCCATGTATTTCCGTTCTGTTGAAAAAGGAAGCTGTGCTATTACTTCATTCTTTTCACGCAATGCCAGATAATCAGTATCGGCTGCTTCCAGCCACAACAACAACGCACCTTCTGTAGGATTACCTAAAACCTTCAGTTGCTTATCCGGCGTATGCTCCAGAAATGCAGTAGAATTGACTGCTATCGCTTCTCTTATCAGTGCTGAGCCATCATCATCAGCAAGACCTTTTTCGCTTAATATCGGAAAGTCGGTCTTGTAAATGCGCATCTGATTACGTGTTAAAGTACCTGTTTTATCTGTACAGATTACCGTTGCAGCACCCATGGTCTCACAAGCATGCAGCTTTCTT
>JAVWBH010000327.1:0-3344 GCA_036649595.1 Bacteroidales bacterium | reverse complement strand
CAACCCATCTTCTTAACCTTAAATCTAATACCATGAAAAACACAGTGCAAATATAAGCGGTTTTTTATGTTATAAAGCAAGATTCTGTGTTTTTTTTCGCCAAATAGCGTGTTATTAATATTTTTTAATATACACATTCTACAAACAAAGACAAAAAACAAGAAAAAGAGCATTTCTGTAGCCTTTTGTCAGGAACGAACCCCTGTTTTCTCTCAAGTGTTTAATTCAAAAATATTATCTTCGCAAACTGTACGTAAAATTGCGAATTATTGCGAACCATTGCGTCCACGTCCTTTTTAATAAATAGAAAATGATTGATCAAGCTACCATCGACCGGATTATAGACACAGCACAAATTGTTGATGTTGTATCTGACTTCGTATCCCTCAAACGTCGTGGGGCGAACTACATCGGACTATGTCCTTTTCACAATGAAAAAACCCCATCCTTCAGCGTATCCGCCACTAAAAACATCTGTAAATGTTTTAGTTGCGGCAAAGGGGGTAATCCGGTACATTTCATTATGGAGCACGAACAGATGTCGTTCGTGGAGGCTTTAAAATACCTCGCAAAAAAATACAACATCGAGATTGAAGAACGAGAGCTGAGCGAAGAAGAAAAACAGGTGCAAAGCGCCCGTGAAGCTATGATCGTTATCAACTCGTTTGCACAAGAACAATTTACACGCAACCTCTTTGATACAGACGAGGGCCAGAATATCGGGCTTTCGTATTTTCATGAACGCGGATTCCGAAATGATATCATTCGGAAATTTCAGTTGGGATATAGTTTTGAACAACGGGATCACTTCAGCCAGAGAGCCCTGGCACAGGGATATAACAAAGAGTATCTGCTGAAAACAGGGCTGAGCATGGAAGGGCAAACCGGACAGATCGCCGACCGTTTTCGCGGCCGGGTAATGTTTCCGGTACACAGCCTTTCGGGCAAGGTACTGGCTTTCGGAGGACGAATCCTGAAGAAGAACGATAAACTGGCAAAATATGTCAATTCTCCGGAATCTGAAATCTATCATAAAAGCAACGAACTCTATGGCATCTATTTTGCCAAAGGAGCCATCATTAAGCAAGACCGCTGCTTTCTGGTAGAAGGATATACCGACGTACTGGCCATGCATCAGGCCGGGATTGAAAACGTAGTAGCCTCATCGGGTACATCCCTCACTCCGGGACAAATCCGGATGATACATCGTTTTACACCCAACATCACCGTACTCTACGATGGCGATGCAGCCGGAATTAAAGCATCCTTACGCGGTATCGACCTAATCCTCAAAGAGGGAATGAATGTAAAAGTGGTATCGCTTCCTGAAGGCGACGACCCCGACTCTTTTTCGCGCAAACAGAGTGCTGCCTCTTTTATGCAGTATATTCAGGCACATGAAACCGACTTTATCCGATTTAAAACGGCATTGCTGATCGACCAGGCACAGAATGACCCGATCAAACGGGCAGAGATGATTTCGGATATCGTACAGAGTATAGCCATCATTCCTGATCAGATTATCCGGTCGGTTTATATCCGCGAATCCAGTCGGATGCTTGAGATCGGTGAAGAGGTTTTAATCAATGAAGTAAACAAGCTAAAGGCCACTCAGCTGGAAAGCGAACTCAACAGGCGCCCTTCGCCTGCCGAAATAGCAGCCCAGAATCAGCAGGCCGCTTCCCAACCCGGAGCATCTGCCATTTCCGAAACGCCTCGTAACTCTGTTCTCGACCGGTTTGAGCGTACGATTGTCCGGTATATTATCCGGTATGGCGATGAGGTATTATACACCGACCAGGATGAAGACGAAAATGATATCAGCTATACGGTAATAGCATATATATTATCCGATTTACAGACTGACCAGATCACATTCGGCCATCCTGTTTATGCCCGTATACTCGAAATGTCGCGGCAGATACAGCATGGCGAAAAGTTTGAGCATTATTTTGTAAATCACCCCGATGCCGATATCAGCCGCCTTGCGTTGGATATGGTGGCAGAAAAATACCAGCTGAGTAAAATTCATACGAAATATGCGGTGGTAGAAGAAGAGAAAGACCGCCTGTTCGACCTGATTCCCCGGGCACTGTTCGAATTGAAAGACGCGATTATCAGAGAAGAGATCAAACAGATCAACGAAAAGATAAAGGAAGCGGCAACTGCCCAAGACATGAACCGTACACTGACACTGATGGAAGAGGTTTCCGAAAAAAATCAGGTACGCGCCATGTTGGCTAAAGAATTGGGCGAACGCATCATTACCCGTTATTAGGCGGTACGCTTAGCGCCGCACGCTCGCGGCGGCGCGCTTTCCAGATCTGATACGAATTAATGATATTCTGCCACAGAATATACGTAGAAGGGGCCAGCGCTGCCACAGGATTCAAAAATACCTGTGTCATCCAAATCGCCAGAATCGTATTCTTTTGTCCCAGGGCTTGCCCGGATGCGATGCGGTTGTTAAATACAGACCCGAGCTTCTTTCCGATAAAAAACTGAAAACAACAGGCCGCCAGCGAAATAACGCCTAACATTATTTCCATTTTCACATCGTGCTCGGGTAGATCAACGAGGGCTTTTACAGTCCGCGCCGTTACGATCACCAATGCTACGGACCATAGATAAAACGGAACCTTCGAAAAGCGAACCATCAAATTCTGTAAACGCGACGAGCTATAGCGAATCGCCCACGCTGCCAGTAATGGCAGAATCAGTAACGGAAACATTTTTGAGAAAATCCGGATAAAGGAATCCCAAAAGGCCAAATCGTGGTTATAACCGATCAACGAAAAAAAGACCGGTGCCAATAACGCTACCCCCAGATTACTCAACAGCGTAAAAGAAGTAAGGAATCCCATATTTCCGCCCAGAATTCCGGTAATTACGGCGGCGGCCGTAGCTGTGGGTGCCAAAAAGCAGATCAAAGCTCCCTGTGCCAGCACCGGCTCGGCAGAATTCAAGAGTTCATAAGCTAAAGCCCCCGTACCCAACTGTAGCAAAAGCAGTATAAAATGGAGTTTAGAAAACCGGATTCCTTTGGGCGATAATTTACTGAATGTAAATAACAGCATAAAGAAAATAAGGTAAGGGGTTAAAAATGAAAGATATCCGAAAACGTTATAAAAGATACCGCCGGTCAACATAGCCAATGGCATCATCCAGTCTTTTAATTTTTGTAACACAGGAGTATAATAAGTATTTTTACAGAACGAAATTAGTTATTTTTTTCTTTCGGTATGTGTTTTTCAGGAAACAGGGAAGACAAAATCAAAGAATCTTTCCGTACCGGAAATTCAGAAACTTTTTTACTCAAACAAATGTTCCTTCAATAGGATATG
>JAVWBH010000326.1:735-3349 GCA_036649595.1 Bacteroidales bacterium | reverse complement strand
GCAACATCCTACGGAGAAACTTTCCTGAATGAAGGCGATGAAGTTATATTATCCGAGATGGAGCACCATGCAAATATTGTGCCTTGGCAGATGTTGCGCGATAAGAAAAAGATTGTCATCAAGGTGATTCCGATGAATGAGAAGCAAGAGCTCGACCTGGAGGCGTATAAAAAGCTTTTTTCAGAAAGAACCAAATTTGTCTCTTTTGCTCATGTTTCGAATGTTCTAGGGACGATCAATCCTGCCAAAGAGATGATAGCCATCGCCCACAGTCATAATGTACCCGTATTATTGGATGGAGCACAATCCGTGCCTCACATAAAAATAGATGTTCAAGACCTGGACGCAGATTTCTTTGTTTTCTCAGGACATAAGATTTACGGTCCCACAGGGATCGGCGTATTATACGGGAAAGAAAAATACCTAAATGCGATGCCACCCTATCAAGGAGGCGGAGAAATGATTGCTCATGTGTCTTTTGACAAGACTACCTATAACGAGCTTCCTTACAAGTTTGAAGCCGGCACACCTGATTATATCGGTTCAACGGCTTTAGCCGAAGCTCTTGATTTTGTCGATGAAATCGGATTGGAAAATATAGAAAGCCATGAAGCTGAGCTATTGGCATATGCTACCGATCAAATAAAACAGATTCCGGGCGTTAAGATCTATGGTAATGCAGCTCATAAAAGTGGCGTATTATCATTCCTCGTAGAGGGGATTCACCATTACGATATGGGAATGTTACTTGATAAACAAGGAATTGCTGTCCGTACCGGCCATCATTGTGCACAGCCCCTGATGCAGGCATTAGGGATCGAAGGTACAGTAAGAGCATCCTTTGCAATTTACAACACCAAAGAAGAAGTTGATAAATTTATAGCCGGTGTTCGCCGTGTCGTATCTATGTTCGCATAATACCTCAATATCCTTTATACAGAGAACCCCTGTTTACGATATCTGTAAACAGGGGTTCTCTGTATATAAACGTATTTTCGACAAACTATTTTTTTAATCCCGTCTTACTTCCACTTCCATCCCTTCGCTCGTTGCGTAATAACTCAGGTTGTACATCCCTTTACACGAAGAGATCGGCATATAATAAATACCGGCATAAGAAGCCGTTATCTGAACCGGGATTGTGATCTGTTTCCCTACCGGGAATGCAGGAATAAAGCTCGCTATATAATCATCCCCATAGGTCTGATAGGTGATACCTGCCGGATAACGCTCGGTTCCCAATAAGAAATTACGATTTATAATTTCCCACCCCGCCGGTACCATCTGATGTACCATCAAACTATTGAGCAGAATTCCGCTCGTATTAGTCACACTGATTTCCATCATAAAATTTGTGCCTTGCTCTAAACTCCGTATATCAATCGGCCGTCCGTTCATTGTAGTATACCGGATTTCCATATCAATACCGTTTGCCGTTGCAAATTGGTTTCCTTGTTTAGGGATACCGCTGCAGGTACTTTCTACGAAGAGCGTTCCTTTACTATTATTCGTAATCTCTACCGTTTCCGTTTTTTTATTTAATTCTATTTCCGACATCCACAATGTTTTCTCTGACGATATTGCGTTCACCTTCTCATTCATCTTTATATCGAAATTCATATTCTTCGAAGGCGGGAATTTCTTATAATAGCGGGTCAGCGCCGTAAATGCGGTAGCCGTACCGGCTGTATTATATATTTGCGATGTATTTAATCTTTTAATAAGCGCCTCAGCAGCGTTATGAGCTTGTTTCTGATTATTCACAGATAAGAATGCGATTAAGCGTATTGCATTGATATATAGTGAATTTGTCGCTATTATTTCCCCGTTATCGATATTGACTGCCTGTCCGGCTGCTTCCACTAATTTCTTGGCAATTTCCGGCTTATCATAAGAAAAAGCCGTCGCTAAAAAATATTCGGCTTCAGCAGACTTGTCCGTATATGCTTTAAAGCGGTTCATTGCTCCTTTTTCGGGTATATTGTTAGCCGCGAGCGCATAAAGCCGGAATGCCTGTATGTCTGTTTCGAGTGCCAAAGCCGGAGATGCCACAGGCTTCCACTCTCTTGCCAAACGAGCTTGGTATTGTCCGCATTCATTCCGCAAACCAGGTGTGACAACAAAACCTCTCTCCGCTGCTTCAGTCAGAAACATATATGCATAAATAGAAGACCAACCATTCGAGGAGGTTCCTCCCGGCCAATAAGCAAATCCCCCGCCCGGAATCATATAATTTCGGAGTTTCGATAAACAAGAGCGTACAACATTATCCAGCCCTTCCAACTCCTTCGGCGAAAAACTCCCCATATCTGGTAATAACAAGGCTATATAGGCTTTTGATACCAGTTGCTCCAAACATTCGTACGGATAATGGAGAACATAATTTACCCGATGATTGAGGTTCATCGGTTTTATGCCCGATACCACAATTTCCGCTTTATTTGAGCCCGAAATACCAAATGGCGTCAATGAAAAATTCTTTTTTTCACCCGGTTTAATCATAAAATCTTCTTTTTTTATCAACCGCTCCAATGGTGATTTGATAGCTATATCACTATTCCATGTCGCTTTTTCTCCTTTTCCGAAAGCTGTCAGACGTACCATTCCCGGCTCC
>JAVWBH010000326.1:0-725 GCA_036649595.1 Bacteroidales bacterium | reverse complement strand
TCTTTCGCCTTAATTTGAAACCATACTACCTGATTTCCCTCTTTCTCAAAGTTTATTTCCTGCGAAGAAGGTCCGATAATTGAAAATGCCGAATTCACCTCCATATTAACTTTCACGCGTCCTACCTGATTATCCATCGCAAATACGGTAGCAGGAACCCATATTTCATCACCCGGAGCTAATTGTCGCGGTAAGGTACCCAATACCATTACCGGCTGTTTAACGAAAATATCTTTTTGGGCATTCCCAAACTGATGCTTATTTCCCGCAACAACCATGCATCTTACTTTTCCGATATATTCAGGCATATCAATTGAGATGCTTCTTTTTTCATTTGCATTCAACGTATACGGACCCACAAACCTTACCACAGGTTTGAAACGATTTACGATCGCTTTCGGACCTTTATTCAATGCGTCGTCTCCGCCGATACTGAAGATCTGTTCAATTTTCCCGCCATAAGCACCCAGTACATAGTTATACACATCCCATGTACGCATACCCAATGCCTCTTTTGCAAAAAATGCATCCCATGGCGACGGTGTTTTAAAGTTTGTCAGATCAAGTAATCCTTCATCCACTACGCCCAATGTAAATGTCATCGGTATTCCCTTTTTTTCCGATATGGTTATTTTGCATGTCGAGTTAGGCCGCATACTTTCCGGCGCCTCAATAACAGGCTCCAGTTTCGAGTTGGCAGCATTAACCTTTACCGGGATAACACC
>JAVWBH010000325.1:0-3360 GCA_036649595.1 Bacteroidales bacterium | reverse complement strand
GTTTCTACATCCGCCAATATCAGCGGCGAAAAAACGCCCCTGAATTTTGATGAGATTTCAGATGAAATTAAAAATGCCGTAGATTATATTGTTACTTATCGACAGGATGACTTTAGCAAACCGGCTCCTTCCGGAATTATCAAAGTAGGAGATGGTGGACTGATTCAGGTGATTCGCGAATAAGAAAGCATGGTTAAGGCAAACATTCAAACTATAAAATATGTAGCCGCCGATCTGGTTGCCTCTATGATCGGCTGGCTTTTATTTAATATCTATCGCTATGAAGCGATAGGGCACCTTTCATTCCCGTCACTCAACTCTTTCTTAACTTACCGAAAAGTGATTGAGGGGCAACTTTTATCGCCTCTCCTCTGGCTCGGACTCTTTTTTTTATCCGGTTATTATAATCAGCCCTTTCAAAAATCAAGGCTGGAAGAATTGAAAACAACTTTTTCATCTGTATTTATCGGTTCCCTTTTTTTCTTCTTCGGAGTTATTCTGGATGATACCCCCGTACAGCCGTCTGATTTTTTCAGCCTGATAACCTGTTTATTCCTTTGTGAGTTTTTACTGGTCTATTTTCTCAGATATTGTATTACAAGCCATGCCACCAAACTTATTCACGGGGGAAAATGGGGATTTAACACACTGATTATCGGAGCAGGAGAACATGCATCCAAACTAACATTAGATATACAAACCAAAAAGCAGCAATTAGGATATATTCTGATCGGACATATTGAAACGGGATATGAAGAAAAGATATCTCAAGATTTACCCATTCTGGGGACGATGGAGAATCTGGATCAGATTGTCAGGCAATATCAGATTGAACGTTTTATTTTCGCTCCGGATATCCGTACACCCGAAGCTATTTTTAAAACTATTTATAAACTTTATCCCTATGGGTTTGCAATACGTATGCAGGCCGATCTGCAAGATATCTTATTAGGAAAAGTAAAAATGAGATCCTTATATGAAACGCCGATGCTCGACATAAGTAAAGGTAAAATGAGTGAATCTCAAATTTGCTGCAAACGAACAGGAGATATCATATTATCCATAATCGCTCTTTTGCTGCTTTCACCACTTTATCTTATCTTAGCGCTTTTTGTAAAAATTGATTCAAAAGGCCCGGTCTTATACAAACAGGAACGGATCGGAAAATTCGGGAGGCCTTTTCAAATTATAAAGTTCAGGACAATGTACACGGATGCGGAAACAAACGGTCCGTCTCTCTCTGCCTGCGGCGACCCGCGTATCACTCCGATGGGACAATTCCTGCGCAAATACAGACTGGATGAAATCACTCAATTTTGGAATGTATTGAAAGGTGATATGTCTTTGGTAGGACCGCGCCCGGAAAGAGCTTGCTATATTGAACAAATAGCCAAAGAAGCTCCTTATTATTGTCTGATACATCAAGTACGCCCCGGAATAACATCCTGGGGAATGGTAAAATACGGATACGCAACCAACGTATCTCAAATGATTGAACGCCTTCAATATGATATTCTATACCTTGAAAACATTTCACTGGCTGTGGACTGTAAGATTTTAATCTATACTGTTCGCACTGTATTAACTGGAAGAGGAATTTAGAACATTACAAACATGCAAATAAATACTACTGATTGGTATCTGCGGATGATTCTCTGGCGAGAACGTCATATTACGGAAAAGAACTTTGTTCTTTTATTAAGCTTCATTACAGGTCTGTTAGGGGCCGGAGCTGCTTTATTGCTAAAATTTATTATTCATGGTATTCAGGGATTACTGACTAACCATTTTAGTGAAGAAAATGCGAATTACCTATATCTTCTTTATCCGGTCATAGGTATCTTCCTGGCGGGTATTTATGTACGTTACATCGTAAAAGATGATATTAGTCACGGGGTAACCCGCATCCTATACGCGATCTCGCAGCGTAAAAGTCTGCTTAAACCTCATAATATGTACACTTCGATTGTAGCAAGTTCTGTCACAATCGGGTTTGGGGGGTCTGTCGGAGCGGAAGCACCGATCGTATATACCGGAGCCGCTATCGGCTCTAACGTTGGGCGCTTCTTCAAAATGGACCAGCGCACATTAATGCTATTATTGGGATGTGGTGCAACTGCGGGGATTGCCGGTATTTTCAAGGCTCCGATTGCGGGACTGCTGTTTACGATTGAGGTATTAATGCTTGACCTGACGGCTTTTTCCATCATGCCCCTGCTCATCTCGGCTGTTACGGCAGCATCGATTGCTTATGTTTTTTCGGGTCCGATGGCCCAGTTCAGTTTCCAGCAGACGGATCCTTTTATGGCCGAACGCATTCCTTATGTAATCTTACTCGGCATCATCTGTGGATTTGTTTCACTATACTTCACACGCTGTATGTTTTGGGCAGAAGACTTACTGAAGAAAATAGGAAACCCGTGGAAGAAATTCTTATTCGGGGCTATCGTACTAAGTATTCTGATCTTTTTGCTGCCACCTCTTTACGGCGAAGGATATGAAGCTATTCTGGATATCTACAATGGCACATCTAAACAGATGACAATTGGTAGCTTCTTTTATGAAGGACGTGAAAACTTTTGGATATTTTCGGCTTTCATCACGTTGATCATGCTTACGAAAGTGTTTGCCACTGCAGCTACAAACGGCGGCGGCGGCGTAGGGGGTACATTTGCTCCCAGCCTCTTCTTGGGCAACCTGGCGGGATTTTTATTTGCATATGCTCTTAATCATTTCGGATATACACCGTTTCTTCCGGAAAAGAATTTTGCGGTAATGGGCATGGCAGCAGTCATGTCGGGGGTAATGCATGCTCCTTTGATGGGTATTTTCTTAAGTGCGGAATTAACCGGCGGATTTGATTTGTTCTTGCCTCTCATGATCGTATCAACACTCTCTTACGGTACCATCCGTATATTTGAGCCCTACAGTATCTATACCCGGCGTCTGGCTAAAAAAGGAGAGCTTATTACTCACCATAAAGACAAGGCCGTATTAACTCTGCTCAAAATGGATAGTGTGATCGAGAAGGATCTACAAATCGTACAACCGGAAATGACTCTTGGAGACATGGTTAGAGTGATCTCTAAATCAGAACGAAATATTTTTCCGGTGACAGATCAAAATAATAAATTCCTGGGGATTGTTTTATTAAATGATATCCGCAATATCATGTTTCAGCCCCGGTTATATGGCAAACTAACCGTCAGACAGTTTATGATCTCCCCGCCGGGGAAAATCGAAATTGGAATGCCGATGGAACAAGTTATGAATTTGTTTGACGATACAAATGCATGGAATCTGCCGGTAGTTGAGAATGGGCAGTATATTGGCTTTGTATCGAAGGCTAAGATATTCAAC
>JAVWBH010000324.1:0-3391 GCA_036649595.1 Bacteroidales bacterium | reverse complement strand
TACACCGTACGGAATCCTTCAATACACCGTACGGTACGCGGAAGGATTCCGTACGGTGTATTGAAGAACTCCGTACGATACGTAAAAAAGGCATCCTGGGAAATTATTTTCAGGATGCCTTTTCTTCTGATTTTAATCTAAGTGCCGTGGAATAGTATAGCGTTACTCCAGTCTTAAAAATGGGTATCACAGCTTTAGGTGGGTGATGGCGATTTTATTCTGAATCGTATCTTTGTTGAGTACTAATAACTGATTTTAATACCGGCAAAAAGACTTCGGGGCAATCCCGGTCCGTAGATATATCCCGAATCGCGGTTTTTTCCTTTATCAAAGTCAGACTGGTAGGAGTTAAATATATTCTGAACTCCGGCGCTAAGCTGGAGCGTCGATTCTTTAAAGAGGGCAAAATCATAAGTTGCCTTGATGTTCAGGTCAAAGAAATCCTTTGTCCGAACCGCAACATCTTCTTCAATATAACCGGCCATGTGAGGTACCAGCATACTCCCCGTATAGGTGCCCGATAACGAAAGGGCAAACGGTTTTACCGGCGTATAGGTAGCTGTAAAATAGCCATACAGATCGGGTGTTCTGAACATTTTACGCTCTGCGGGAGCCGTGTCGCTCCATTGCTCCGCTTCGTCGTAGCGGCTTTTCTGTAAAGTTACTCCCGCCTGTAACTGCAGCTTTGTCAAATACGCAATCTTACCTTCAATGGTCATTCCCGCAACCTGAGCACCCGCTCCGTTACGGCGTTGTTTGATCAAAATCCCCTCTCTGTCGCCCATATCCTCCAATACGAACACATCCGACAATTTCGAATAAAATCCTTCGATCAGCAGGTTTGCCTGAAAGGCTCCAAACTGCTGATAAATATCACCCGACAGGCTGAAACTATGTGATTTTTCTTCTTTCAGATCATCTGCCAGTTCGATCATGGATACCGAACCGCCCACATTCTCAATATGTAAATCCTCATCGAAGGCCTGCGGGGCACGAAAGCCGCCCGAATAAGTCAGACGCAGGTTAATATCGGCAGTCGGGTTATAACGCAAATTGGCGCGCGGACTAAAGATCAGATGATCAATCAGGTTATGCTTGTCGAATCGGCCTCCCAACAGAAAACCCCATTTCTGAGATTTCCATTCGTTCTGAACAAATGCGTTGGCAATATGCACCGTTTGTTTGGTATACCGGTCATATCCCCACATATTATCTTCGAGTTTATCCATATTATACTCTATGCCGGAAGTCAATTCGGCCGGCATAAACAAACAACGATCAAACGAATGAACATATTGCGTACCGACAACCACATTCAGCCCCGTTGTCTGGCCGTATGCATTTGGATCCTGATTACCTCCGTAATAACTTTTACGGCCGGTATGCAAGGCTGAAACAAAAGTGCTGATTTTATTTTTTTCATTGGGTGTATAATAATCAAACTTAAGGCCGCCGCCGTCAATCGTACTTTCAATCTGCTCGGCAATATACGCCTCATGAGGGGGGAGATCCATCTGGTCGCCTCCGCGTCGGAACTCATTCATATGATGGTACTCAAGGCTCAACTTTGAGTACTCACTCGTTTTAAGATAACTGCGGAAACCGATTGTTTCATTTTTCAGCTTCGGAAGTTCAGAAAATCCGTCATTATCGTGGTCATAGCTCTGCCGGTTTCTGATCTGACCAAACAAGCTTATGCCCGCTTTACGGTTATCTGTTACCAATGACGCGTTTAAAGAGGTATTCTGATCAAAAGCCGAAAGGTCGCCGATTCCGGTAGTCGTATGGGCTATCTGGCCGGAATTCCGTAAAGGCTCGCGGGTAATCACATTGATAGTTCCGGCTATGGCAGACGAACCGGATAAAGCCGACCCTCCGCCACGCATCACTTCAACCCGCTCAATCATATTGGCCGGGATTTGCTCGAGGCCGTAAACACCTGAAAGCGCCGAAAATACAGGCCGCGAGTCAATCAGAATTTGCGTATAAGGCCCTTCGAGACCATTAATCCGCACTTGCTGGAATCCGCAGTTCTGGCAATTGTTTTCTACCCGCACGCCCGGTTGGAAACTCAGCCCCTGGGCAAGATTACAGGAATTGGTATTCTCGAAGGTCTTCATATCCATCACATTCATTAAAGTGGGCGACAGACGGCGGGCGGTTTCATTTCTGTTTGCCGAAATAACCACTCCGTTTAGTGCAACCACATCTTCTTCGATCTCAAAGTTTTCTTCAAGGGTTTTTCCTTTTCTCAGGATCACGTTTCTTGAAACCTTTTTATACCCCAATGCGGATATTTCGAGCGTAAACGTACCCTCCGGCAGATTTTTTAGAAAATAATGGCCGCTCTGATCCGTCATTCCGCCAATGGTTGTTCCTTTCAGGACAACATTGATATAAGAAAGATGTTCGCCTGTATTTTTATCGATTATATGTCCTATTATGTTTGCATCTGAAGTATTCAGATCGGGTTTTTCTGCAAAAACGGTAGATAGGGTACAGCATATGCTGACCATAAAAAATATAATTTTCTTCATTTTAGTGTATTGATAAATATATACGAAAAGGCATGACGATATGAACCGTCATGAAAAAAAACGTGTAAAACACATGATTGTCAGTTGAATATATTTATCCTTACGGGAGGGCCTCGCAGAAAGAGGGCGCCCGCCGTAACGAGACTGCAGAGCTCTTGTTTTTTATTGAATAAAATAAGATACAGCGGAATCAGAAATAGCGCGATGCCTATACCGGCAAATACAGATGGCAGAACAACAACTGCATTCAGGTGTTGAATGAGCTGAAATTCGGCGGTTGTATGCTCATGATTCGTATCGCTGTCGAACGGGTGGGAATGAACAATGGTAACACCGTTTACAATGTGAGCATGGGTAAAAAAGGAGATGCTTCCTATGTATACTATAAAAAGTATAGGAAGAAACATACCTGCCATTTTTCGTAAAAATTTGCTCATCGGGTTGTTCATAGGGGTGCAAATATACACTTCTCAAGAGGGTGTGTCAAAAGGTATATCCTATTTCTTGTTTATATTAAACATCATATTCCCGATATTTAGTTATTTTTAGTAAACATGCGTTTTATTTATCTCTACGGCGGGGTTCACAACTCCTGCACGCAGAGTTCTGCAACAATTCCATAATCAAACTAATATCAAATGCAAAGAGCCCTGTACAATACAGAGCTCTTTGCGCTTAAATTATTACCTTTTTTATGTACGGATTTTCTTGTACTTAATGTTTAGCACCTTTCATTTCTACACGCTGTGTTTTTGGAAGAGCGGCGTTGCGGGCTTCCGTCTGGCGTACTACTTCTTCAGCTAAACGCATAAAGGCTTGTCCGGTGATTGAATCTTCATTTAATGCGACCGGCG
>JAVWBH010000323.1:0-3424 GCA_036649595.1 Bacteroidales bacterium | reverse complement strand
TACCTGAATTGGATATTATTTTGGCTATCGGACAGTCGAATATGGCGGGCCGCGCCTCGTTCGTTGATTATAATGAACCAATGAATGATATTTATCTGCTTACTCCGCAGGCTAATATGGAAGTATCTTCCAACCCGATGAACAAATATTCGAATATCCGCAAAGATATTGGGGTGCAAGGTCTCGGCCCATCTTATCAATGTGCCGTTGATTTGCAGAAATATCTCAAGCGTCCGATAGGATTTGTTGTGAATGCACAAGGAGGCTCTTCCATTACCCTCTGGTATCAGAAAGGAAAGAAAAACTTCGATTCTTCGCTCGAGCGTGCGTTAGCAGCCCAAAAATATGGCCGAATCCGTGCTATTATCTGGCATCAGGGTTCAGCGGATAATTCCGCTGGGCTGGCAGATGACTTTGTTTCCTACAGACAACATCTTGCCATGATGGTGAAGAATTTTAGGGATGCGCTGAATGAGCCGGATCTTTTCTTTATTTGTGGAGAGTTGTCTGCTCGGGCTGAGTTTAACCAATTTAGCCAGACAGTTATTCATCCGGTAGCTACTTATATCCCGAATTCAGATTATATTGTGGCCCAGGGAACCGCTTTGCTAAGTGACGGAATCCATTTTGACGTAGCAAGTAATATTCTAATGGGACAGCGTTATGCACAAAAGGTAATAGAAAATGTATATGGTCCAGCAACTGCTCTGAATAAATTACCGACTGCTTCTGTTCTGACGCTCTGGCGTGAAAATGATAAACTATTATTGAAAGCCTCTGAAGACAAAGTAAATGTAGCGATACATGCCCTTTCCGGAAAGCCTATTTTCAAGGCGCTTTTGCGTAAAGGCCAGCAAACTGAAATAAATCTACCTAATGGATTTTATCTGATGACCTCCGGCCTTCTTTCTGGATTACAAACTGATAAATTCATATTTTGAATAAAATAAGATACAAAAAATCCGGTTGATAAACTTTAGTGAAGTGCCCCCAAAAAGTTTTAAGTATAACTTTTTGGGAGCATTTTTTTTATGCAACATTCATTTGAAAAAAACAGTGCCCCGCATTTTGTGTAAATGAGATTAAGGTAATGTGTAACCTAGAGATAACTTAATAACGTATCCTTTTAAGTTCCGTTTAGAAAGGATCGGGTGTGAATCTGGTCGCTTTTTTGTTTTCCTATTGAAATTATGATACATTTGTATAGAAATAATGTTTCAGTGGCTTTAAAAAATAGCCAATCATCACAGATATATCACAAAAATATTTGTTGTTTTGGTAAAATATTGACATACTGACATTTATAATATGTTTTGAAAGTTGTAATTCAAACGTTTACTTTATGATTAAAATTTCCTTTCCTGACGGTTCAGTCAGAGAGTATGCAAAAGGCACAACGCCTTTGCAAATTGCAGAGAGCATCAGCTCTCGTCTTGCCCAGGATGTGCTTGCGGCAAGTGTAAACGGCGCAGAATGGGATTTGACTCGTCAGATCCAGGAAGATGCGGCCGTTAAGTTATTTAAATGGGATGATGCTGAAGGAAAACATGCATTCTGGCATTCATCGGCTCACTTGCTTGCGGAAGCTTTGCAGGAGATGTATCCGGGAATCCAGTTCGGTATCGGACCAGCAATCGAAAATGGTTTCTATTATGATGTGGATCCGGGACAGACTGTAATTAAAGAAGCAGATCTTCCGGCCATTGAAAAGAAAATGATGGAACTGGCTGCTCGCAAAGAGGCACTTGTACGCACGGATATCAGCAAAGATGAAGCATTGAAATTGTTTGGCGATCGTGGCGAAACATATAAATGTGAGTTGATCAGCGAGTTGGAAGATGGTACCATCACCACATATACACAAGGTGCATTTACCGATCTTTGCCGCGGGCCGCATATCCCGACAACGGCTCCGATTAAAGCGATTAAATTGCTTTCGGTAGCTGGTGCTTACTGGCGTGGAGACGAAAAACGCAAACAGTTAACCCGTATCTACGGAGTTTCTTTCCCAAAGAAAAAACAGTTGGATGAATATCTTGCTTTATTAGAAGAAGCGAAGAAACGAGATCATCGTAAACTGGGGAAAGAGCTTGAATTGTTTATGTTCTCTCAGAATGTAGGTCAGGGATTACCATTGTGGTTACCTCGCGGTGCTGCTTTGCGCGATCGTTTGGAGCAGTTTTTGCGTAAAATACAGAAACGTTACGGGTATCAGCAGGTTATTACTCCGCATATCGGTAATAAAATGCTTTACGTAACTTCTGGCCATTATGCTAAATATGGCAAAGACTCTTTCCAGCCAATCCATACGCCGGAAGAGGGAGAAGAATATTTATTGAAACCGATGAACTGCCCTCACCACTGTGAGATCTTTAAAGCATTTCCTCGTTCATACAAAGATCTTCCATTGCGTTTTGCGGAATTTGGTACGGTGTATCGTTATGAACAATCAGGTGAACTTCACGGTTTAACACGTGTTCGTAGCTTTACACAGGATGATGCACACTTATTTGTACGTCCTGATCAGTTGAAAGAAGAGTTCTTGAAAGTAATGGATATCATTTCTATTATTTTCCGTGCGTTGAAATTCGATAATTTTGAAGCACAGATCTCTTTGCGCGATCCGAACAATACTGAAAAATATATCGGCTCGGACGAAAACTGGGAAAAGGCAGAAGCGGCTATCGTAGAGGCTTGCCAGGAAAAAGGGTTGAATGCGAAAGTTGAATATGGTGAGGCTGCATTCTATGGGCCGAAGCTAGACTTTATGGTGCGTGATGCCATTGGACGCCGTTGGCAGTTAGGTACTATTCAGGTTGATTACAACTTGCCGGAGCGTTTTGAACTGGAATATACCGGTTCTGATAACCAAAAACATCGCCCGATCATGATTCACCGTGCCCCATTCGGATCAATGGAGCGTTTTGTTGCTGTATTAATTGAGCACACAGGAGGTAAATTCCCGTTATGGCTGACGCCCGATCAGGTAGTTGTATTACCTATTTCTGAACGTTTCAATGATTACGCGAGAGAGGTGGCAGAAGAACTGGCTGCGAATGATATCCGTGCTATTGTAGATGACCGCAATGAGAAAATCGGACGTAAAATTCGTGATAACGAATTGAAAAGAATCCCTTATTTACTTATTGTAGGTGAAAAAGAGCAGGAAAATCGCGAAGTTTCAGTAAGAAAACAAGGAGAAGGTGACCTTGGTGTCAAAAAAATCACTACTTTTGCATCTGATTTGGTTCAAGAAGTTGAACAGATGGTAAACAATTCAGTAATTTAAATGGAAAAAAAACCGATGGGTATGGGTCCAAGACGCTTTAAGGGACCTCAAAAAAAAGAAGAAGCTCTACACCGAATTAAAGACCGTATTCGCGGCGTTGATGAAGTGCGTGTAGTTGGAGAAAATGTCGAACCT
>JAVWBH010000322.1:0-3425 GCA_036649595.1 Bacteroidales bacterium | reverse complement strand
CGCCATTTGCCGACGTTGTTGTCAAACTGCTTCAGGGGCCGCTTTATGATGAATCGAAAGGCCTTTGGAATGAAATGCTTATTCATCAAAAACAGATCAACTTATATCTGGAGCAAATGGGACTGGAACTGATCGTTGAGAAAAACGATGGTTATGCTTTTTTGCGACAAATCGAATTGGACGAATCCGGCCGCACAATCGGTCTGATCCGGCGTCAGACACTCACTTTCGAACAAACTTTACTTTGCGTGTTGCTTCGGGAATGGCTGGATGAATTTGAAACCGATATTACCGATAATCCGAGTTTGTTTATTACACATAAGGATTTCCGCGACCGGATTGAAGTCTTCTTCAAAGATCAGTCAAACAAGGTGAAACTGCTGCGCGAATTAGACCGCTATATCCGCGACATGGTGAAATTCGGCTTTTTAAAACCGGTAGCGACTGAAAATGAAGAAGAGGATATCCAACAATACGAAGTACGCCGTATCCTGAAATCAAGAATAACAAGCGATAAGCTTGAGGAATTCAAAAATAAACTACAAAAATATGCACAACAATAGTCTGTTTTCAACAGCACCTGCCGAGGCAGGTTTCCGTCTGCAGACCGTAGAGATTTATAATTGGGGAGTATTTGACGGGGAGATCTATAAGATTTCGCCGGATGGAAATACATCTCTGCTTACCGGAGCCAACGGTTCTGGTAAAACTTCGTTCGTGGATGCGATCCTGACATTAATCGTTCCGGAGCGAAGAATGCGTTTTTATAACTTATCTTCCGGCTCTGCTGCAAAAAACGAACGTACTGAAGAGAGCTATGTCATGGGAGAGTTCGGGGATGCCGAATCGGCAGAGAAAGGAAAAGAAACCCTGCGCCTGCGCCAACATAAAGAAAAAACATTCTCTGTACTTCTGGCCCGCTTCAAAAACGAAGAGCGATATCTTACATTAGCGCAAGTACGCTGGTTTTCCGGCAGTGAATTGCGCCGTGCATACCTCGTAAGCCAGACCGCTTTATCAATTGAAGATGATTTTATCCCGTTCGATGCAAACGGCCAGTGGCGCCGCGCATTGAGAAATAAACATCAGAAAATCAACAACCGCGAAGTAATCGAGTTTTTCGACGGCCCGGCCATGTACGCACAAGCACTGCGTAAATACCTCGGCATGCGCTCAGAAAAAGCCCTTACCCTATTTAGCCAGACTGTCGGTTTGAAAGTGTTGGGTAATCTGAATGAGTTTATCCGTCAGAATATGCTTCAGGAATCAACTATTGAAGATGAATTTATCAGTCTGAAAGAAGGATTCCGTAAATTGCTCGATGCACATACTGAAATAGAAAAAGCACGCCAACAACTGGATTTGCTACAGCCTATCGTAAATAAGGATGAAGAATTAAAAGTGTCGAAGGTAGCGATTAAGCGCCTTACCGACCTGAAAGAAACATTGCCGCCTTATTTTGCACGTCACAAAAAAAATCTGCTTGAAAAAGAGCTGGAAGTGACGAAGGCTAAAAATCGGGAATTGGCCGAAAAACTGATGGCTTCAAAAGAAGAGATCGATTTAAAGAGAGAACAAGAACGCGAAATCGACGCCAATATCCGAAATGACGAAGTTGGTAAACAAATTCAGGCGATCCACCAGAATATTCTTCACAAACAAACGGAATGCAATACACGCAAACAGCGTTGTAACAAATATAATGCGGCAGCCGCAGCCGTAGGATTAACCAAAGATCCGGGTGATCTGGAATTCGCAGAATCGATCGATGCGGCAAAAACACGTGCTCAGGAGATTATCGGACTACTTCCGGATCTTGAAAATCAATGGGCTGATGCACGTAATGAACTGAAGGCATTAAAAATGGATGCGTCCGAAATCGGCGTACAGTTTAATGCTCTGCAGAAGCAAAAAAACAATATTACCGGCCGTGTAGCTGAGATCCGTAGTGAAATCGTAGCTCATTGCGGTGTAACTGAAGATACGATTCCTTTTATCGGAGAGTTGATTCAGGTAAGAGAAGATCAGAAAAAGTGGGAATACGGTATTGAAAAAGTACTCCACAACTTTGCTTTGCGTCTGATCGTTCCGGATCAGTATTACGATGAGGTTAACCAATATGTCAACAGCACGAACCTGCGCGGGCGTATCGTATACCACCGTTTTAATCCGAAAGATAAATTCAACAATGATTTCATTGAAGACGTTGATCACAGTATCTTCTCTAAATTAGAGATCCGAAATGATTCGCCTTATTCCGATTGGGTTGAAAATTGTCTGAAAACAGATTATAACTTCGTCTGTACCGATGACATGAACCTGTTTCGGGCTTGTCGCCGTGCGGTAACATCCGAAGGTCTGATCAAGAATAACCAGCGTCATGAGAAAGACGACCGCCAGAAAGGTTCTTCCCGCGAACAATTTGTTCTTGGATGGGATAACTCTTCTAAGCGAAACCATACCTATCGGTTACTTCAGGAAAAAGAAGAAGAAATCAATCGCAAAGAAGCGAAGATCAGCACGCTGAAAAAACAACAGGAAACGCTACACAGCGAACGTGAGGCGATTACTGCTTTCCTTCAGTATGACAAATTCGAAGAGATTGACTGGCCGCAAATCGCCGTTGAAATCAGCGAATACGAACAACAAAAACACCAGTTGGAAAAAGCCAACAACCGTGTTGAAGAGTTGAGCAACCAGCTGGCGGCATTAAAAGCGGAAATCAAAGAAAAAGAAAAAATGCGCGAAGAGCTCAGTACGGAAAAAATCCGGGCGCAGGATTATACTGAAAAAATGAATCTTCAGTATGATTACCTCAAAACGATGCTCGACGCTTATCGCCATATTGACCTTCGCTCGAAATATGAGATGTTCGAAGAAGAATTTACGACTATGCTTGCCGAGCTGACAGCTCAAAATATTGATACTGTCCGCCACAAAGTAGAATCGGAAATTACACGCCGACTGACGGAAGAAAAAGAGAAGGAAAATCGTCTTGAAAATCGTTTACATAACCTGATGCGCGATTTCCGTGAACCGAATGACGAAATCCGCAAAAAGTTCATTGACTGGACCAGCGACACACATAAGCTGCCGACGGAAACAGAATATGTACAAGAATACATCGATCTTTTCAATCAGATCCAGGAACAACAGCTTACGGAATACCGTGCTCGTTTCAAAAAATATCTGAATGAGGATATGATTAACCGAATGACGAACTTTACGGCATTGCTCGAACGTCAGGAAGAGGAGATCAACGATAATATGGAGGCGTTAAATAAATCCCTCGAACGAATTACGTTCCGGTCAAATCCGCCTACGAACATAAAGCTATATGCTTAAAAAGAAAATTCTCGTGAAATCCGAGATTTCCGTACTCGACAGAACTGATGTAAACCCGACTTGACAGCTTATGAAGAAAC
>JAVWBH010000321.1:1134-3431 GCA_036649595.1 Bacteroidales bacterium | reverse complement strand
ACGGCAATGGATAATTGGTCGGACGGGTATGGGGTTCTAAGAGGACTGACCATTCCGGGGTGTATTTCGGAAGGCTCTATGCATGATTATATTCCTGAAACTTATCGTTTGATGAATTCTGACTATAAATGGCTGGAGGCATGGCATTTTCTGAAGACATTTTCGACTTATTTTGCCGGAAAAGAAATCCCGACCGGAAATATTGTAGGGAAAATTCATGACAGCCATAATAAAAATGAGGCATCCTATGCCAAAATCCCCAATTCGCATGATATCATGTTGCCGCTGAATAAGGTCAAGGTTACATTAAACCCCGGCAATAAGACATATGAAACGGATAACATGGATAATGGGATCTATGTGTTTAAAGATCTGTTGCCCGGCACTTATTCTGTGAAGTTTGAAGCAGATGTATATTACAGTAAAGAATTTACTGTTGAGGTAAAACAAAATATGACCAGTTATCAAAATGTGGCATTAGATAAAATACGCATTACTCCTCCTGAAGTAATATCGCATTCACCGAATGTGGCTGAAGATCAAATTGTATTATGTAGTACTCCGATTGTTTTTGATTTTAACTGGGATATCGATGAAGAGTCTGCTATGAACGCATTCTCCATTATTCCGGAGGTAACGGGCGATTTCACCTTCGAAGACAGTAGCCATCGCATGATTTTTACGCCACGCGTTCCTTATAATACATCAACCCGCTATACCGTCACGCTGGATAAAAGCTTAAAGCATCCGGGCAATATTTGTATGGAAAATGATTTCGTGTTTTCATTTTTTACTGCAGACCGTAATCGGCTGGCATTAATAAAAGGATACCCGTCGGTAGAGCATACTCAGGTAAATTACGAAAAGCCTGTATTCTTTTTTGTGTTTGACCGGCCGTTAGATGTAACCGGTATAAAAGATGCTATTAATGTATATAATTAGAAAGGCGAAAAATTAGAAAAGAATTCTCGTTCCCAGTCAAATAATAAGGTTCCGGCTCCATGGGGTTCGGCTTCTTTTCAATTATCGGCTAATCTTATTCCTGGTGAAACATATACGGTACGTATTGATGGCAGTCTGAAAGATAAAGATCAATTGGCTGTTGTTGAGTCTATTGAATATCCGTTTGTTGCGGTAGAGATACAAGAGCAAGCGGAAAAGCCGTCTTTGGATTTTGAAACAAATCAGCTAATTTCCTTTGATCCGGCTTTGTCGACAGGAGTTCTCTCTGCATCTGTGGGGCTTAGTTCGTCAAAAAAACTTTTCGGAAACTATTCAAATGAATTCAAATATGAATTTAGTAAGGATGGAAATAGTTATTATAAACTCAATGAACCATTATGGCTGTCAGAGGGTAATTGCCTGGGATTTTATCTTTTAGGTGATTTGACTGAAAATGAAATTGGATTTGAAGTAAAAGGAGTAGCGCAAGATAAGTCGGAAACGGCAGAACTGGTTTCGGTTGGTAACTTAAATTTCTTTGGTTGGGAATATAAAGAGAAAGAGTTCAATATGCAGCCATCCCGCCGTTATAAGCTAACCGGTTTTTATGTCAGACAGGCAGAAGGCGAATTGAATGCAAAAGGTAATTTCTTTATGGATAATCTCCATAATTATAACGAGTTGCTAAATTCTGTAAGTACAATAAAATCTGCAGATATTCAAGTCTATCCGAATCCGGCACACGAATGGATATATATAAATATTCCGGACGGTAATTCTGGCTGTATGCTTCAACTATATACACTTGACGGGCATTTAATAAAGAGCTCGGAAGGTGTTAGAATAAATGTGAGTGAGGTTCTTAACGGTATGTATATCCTTAAGATTAAGACAAAAACAACATTGACTTCACAGGTTGTTCAGATTCGTCATTATTAAATCGTATTGTGATGAAATATATATTTATAAAAATCAGATATCTTCTTTTATTTCTCTTACTCCCTTTGGCGCTGAGTGCACAGATTCCACAGATTCCTTCATGGGGGGTAGCAGATACGCTGGAAGATTATATTATCGGGCCCGGTATCCGGTATACTAAGATCAGTTATCCTGACCGCCCAATGCTTATGTGGTTTTATACTGTTGATCTATCAAATCAATATGCTAAGATAGAGCAAGTACAGTCGAATGAAAGAGTTCCTGATGTTTTAAGAGAAAATGTATCGGAAATGTCGAAAAGGAAGAGTTATCCGGGGCATAAAGTTTGTGCGGCATTTAATCATGATTTCTTTTCATATGAGGAAGGTATTTGCATCGGGCTGAATATTTCAGAAGGAGAAATTACCCAACGGCAC
>JAVWBH010000321.1:0-1124 GCA_036649595.1 Bacteroidales bacterium | reverse complement strand
GTAGTATTTCATCCGGTACTTACATCGGAGGTAATTTTACCCGATGGCTCGAAGGTGAAAATTGATAACTATAATTGGTGGGCAAAATCTCACTATGGCGATTGTGTTTTATTTAATCGTTTTAATTCGTTAAAGCTCGCAGATGAAGGGACCTATGTTCGGTTTAAGGCAAACGGCCCATGGGTAGTTAACGGGGCTCCCATCTCATGTACCGTTTTGGATGTCGGGGAGGAGCCGCAGCAGACATCTGATAAAGAGTATGTTTTGTTTGTGCGAAACGCGAAAAGGAGTCTTTTTGACGGCTTGATGAAGGGGGATGAAATAAAAATATCCCAGAATTTTGAACAAGGGAAGTTCGGCAAAGCACCTCAGGATATTGTTACTGCATTCCATGGATATCCGAGTATCGCTTTTGAGGGGAAATTGCATGAAGGAGAATATAATGATTTTGAAAATGGCCGGGAGTATGAACTTTCGAGCCGATTAATGGGCGGCGTTTCAAAAGACGGAAAAACCTTGTATCTGGCAGCAACAGAACTCTCTTCGAAAAGTGCCGGAGTAAATTGTATTGAGTTGGCTAACTTTATGTTGGCTAAGGGAGCCTGGAATGTTGTGAATTTTGATAGCGGAGGGTCGGTTGCGGTCGTGATGGATCACACTATGCAGAATGAACCGGGACGCGGGTCGATTCGTCCGGTGGAGGATGGAATATTATTTGTATCCCAGGCTCCCGAAAGTGAGGTCATTACCAAGTATCAGTTTACACGTAAAAATTTATGTATACCCTCAGCTTCATTAATTGATCTTCATCTGATTGGTTATAACAAATATATGGATATCATAGAGCGGGAATGTACCTCCTTTAGATTTCGCTGTGAACCGGAAAGCCTCGGCTGGGTTGATGATAATAATTTTTTCCATGCTATCGCCCGGAAAATGTCCGGTAAAATTATTGCGGAGAAAGATGGTATTTCGACAGAACTGTCTGTTTCACTGCAAGAGGTGGAAGATGTTCATTTAGTAACGGATAAAATTTTATTAGATGATACGCATCCTTACCAAATTAAGATTAAGGCTACTTCCATGGGGAACAGATTCGATCTGGATCCGACAGCTTTTATATG
>JAVWBH010000320.1:0-3436 GCA_036649595.1 Bacteroidales bacterium | reverse complement strand
GAGAACGTCGTCCCGCCGGTACCCCGTACAAACGGCTCTCCGAAGCGGATATCCTCAAATAATTTGCTTGTCGGAATACCCTGCGAGTACACAGAAGTGAGGTCTCCCGCATTTGCAACCGCCACCACATGATAGCGTCTGCGCTCCAACCCTTCTACTTTGCGTGCCGGGATTTTTATTGTCTCCCCGCCCGTATTCGTCAACTCCTCTTTCGGAAAATAGATTGTTTTCGAGATCGGATTACGGCTTTTGATCGCATCGTTGATATTCTCTCCCGGATTAATTTCCGGAAAGAAGAACAGACACAAGTTGTCGATTCTGTTTTCATGCTCTTTGCCGGGCTCCCAGCCATCGCCCACCTCAACCGCCCGCGTAGGGATACCGGTTTGTAAGCGCACCGAAATATACGTAACAACCGGGGCCGGAGGTGTTTCCGAATCGCCGGGCGGCGGAAGTTCCTCCCAAACTTCCGCCCCGCCCCGACAACCTGCCGACAGGATACAGATCAACCAGAAAAAGATCCGGCAGATCCGTTTCAAGTAGGTATGTAGGTACGGGGTTGTCATGGTTTTAAATTTCTTCGTTATTCAGGCGGATCACCCACCCATTGATAATAATCTGCGCGTCCATCCAGTTTAATTGTTCTGTCAGGAAGAAAATCATTTTATATGCATCTTGTCTGTCGAGGTATTCCTGATCGGTCATAAGGCCTTTATTTCCCTCGAGTTCATTCATCAACATAAAATCAATCAGCGGGATATCGATGATTTGTTTCTCATCGATTGTACGCATCACCTTCAGCCGGGCTTTCGATTCGGTCACCAGTCGGTTGGTAGAGATCTCGGCATATACATACGAAACCGTCGGAGTGCCCTCAATCACTCCCTCTCCGCTGACATAAGGCTGATAAACGCGGGTATTGCCCGCTACTATGTTGTTACGACTATCGAGCACGCCGTTGTCGTCAATAATTTCAAATTTAAAATCGCTCGCCAGTATCACGGCGCCGGTGGTTTGCTGAAGCACCACGCGTATGCGATTGGTATTTTTCACCAGTGACATCGGTGTCACTTCGCCTGCATTTCCTACGGTCACCTGCTCTATCTTCCCGTAAAAGAGCGGGGTAAGCTGTTGGTTGACAATCTGATTGGTATGTTGCAGTACGATATTGAATTCATCCCGGAAATTTTCCGCTTTTGATAAGCGTGTTTCTTCAAAGGTACCCTCCGGATCAGTACCTACGGCTATCACTTGATAGGTTCCTTTTTGTAAATTCAGAGGCCATTTTCCGGCTGCCTCCAGCAGCTCCTGACGCGACGCGCGCCGGGTATCCAGAAATTCGCCCTGATCATCATAGATATATAGGGTGATATCACTCACCTCCCGTTCAAAGGCATCGGCAAATTTGATATTATAATCGTATTTAAAATGAATATAGCTATCTGTAGGACATCCTTTGCGGTCTTCCATAATGGTATTGCAGCCGCCGAAGATCCCGCTCCCCACCAGAAGCAGCGGCAACAGCAGCAAGCATGCCTTCTTATATGTAAATACCGGTTGTTTCATCTGATTATAATCTTATGCCTGAAAAAAAATTCCCCGCTCCGCAATCGCAGCGGGGAATAAAATATACAAAAACTGAGGTAATAAGGCGGATTAAAGTTCGATATTACCGTTATCGCGAACTACCCAAGGAAGAATTGAAATTGTTACATCAAGTTTAGCTGATCCATCTTTAATTGGATCTGTAGGATCTATCATCTCTGCAACTTCACCTAAGTGTTTTATTTTTGATACACTTAATTTATAAACATTATTACGCACTATTGCAAATTCCATTATTTGAGCCTCGTCTTTAGTCGTTTTAATATGACTAATCCAATATGGATAATAACATATTCCACCCACAAATTTATCTACTCCTTTTTGTTTTAAAACCGAAACAGAATTTACGTCTGTATCATCAGCATCGACGACATGAGTGGCAACATTTATCAAATCAGCAAAACTTGCATATAACACTCCAAGATAGCGATAGAAGGTTTTTGGCGTTCCATCCCCATCCAAATCATATGCTGCTTTGAAGATGACTCCTGTACCAAAACCTTTCAATGAAGCAGTAGATGGCATTGTATTTTCCAGACAATATCCAAGAGTTTGAGGGGCTGTAGCTTCCAAAGTAGCAGATAAAGGTAAATAGCCGCCAAAACCATTTTGCATTTGATTATCCTTAACTGTCGCAGGATATAATGAATATTTTGTTTTTATCCAGTCATGGTTTGCATTTTCTAATTTTTTATCATCAAATACCGGTTCAATTACATAGTTTTCGGGGATTTGTATTTGACTTCCACCAATTCCGTCTACTGCAGAATTTGTATTATTCAGCCCCGTTCTTCTTAACAGATATTCAGAGTTACGTGTACCTATTAAACGATAATCTATTAATTTAACTTTTGAATTGTCGAATTTTTCATACTTTTTTTCAGGTATGTAAGTATTATCTGCTACTGTTGATGCAAAAGAAATTTTTCCTACAGCTCTTTCTACATTAATTTTGATTGCTACTGGGTTTGCACTCGTATTTACAGTTGTATCTGCCTTAATAAGTTGTGCACCATCAGCACTTGTCATTAGAAATGCTGCATTATTTAAGCTTGTTTGCGTATCTTCATCAAAAACTATCCTATCAAATGCATCTTTTTTGGTTTTCTCTATTTGGGTTTCTATTGCTTCAGATATTTTGCCTTTTATTTTTTCAGAAGCATTTACCACCACATATATCAGTTGATCACCTGCTGGAATCGAAAAAGGTTTCATCGTTCTAAAAATAAGATTTATACCTTCGCCTGTAGAAGTTAAATCTTTTCTTTCGATTTTTTGGGTAAACGAATGCTTACCCCCAACTTTTTCAAATCCTATTACAAGAACATCAACTATAGTATTCTCATCCTTAGATCCAGGATCTGTATCCGGCTTATCATCCCCACTCGCCTTCGTCATTGCCCCGCCCGGCATGGCAAACGACAACGAAGCATACGCTTCCCCTTTTTCTTCTATACCCTGGTCTTCACCACCACCTTGCAAATCATCATCTTTACTACACGCCGTGAAAGCCATTGCCACCAGCGCCATTAAAAATAAACTCTTGAATTTCATTGTTTTAAATTTTAAATAAGACATTAAAAAAATTATTTATCAGTTATTCTAAATCATTCAGATTTTGTTGCGCTACGGCAAGCCCCAGGGCAGCCGCCTGCATAAACAGCGTACGGGCATCAGCCTGCCGGTCGTCTCCCAAAAGAGCCAGTACACCCAGGTTATTCATTGTCTCGGGGCGAGAAGCATCCGCCTTTAACAGATACTTGCGCGCCAATTCGAAATCACGTTTGCGAAGCGCTACCGACGACGCATTCAGGTTGGCAATCGGGTCTTC
>JAVWBH010000319.1:0-3440 GCA_036649595.1 Bacteroidales bacterium | reverse complement strand
TCTCATCGAGCGTAATTTCGGATAAGCCTAATTCTTCCAACTCTTTTTTAAGATCTTGGGCAAAAAGCATCTGACCAGGTGTACTGGGTGTCATTTGCGTAAGCTCATCTGACTGAGTATCTTTGCTTACATAGTGAAGAAATCTTTCTGTAAGGTTCATAAAGAATATATTTAAAGTTGTATATTTATCATTAGATTCAAACAAAGATAAAACAAAATAAAAACAATCGAACGGCACTGTGAAATAATCTTTAATAAGCATATTAAAAAGAGAATCTCACAAGCCTCTCTTCCAAATCATGGCTAAAAAGAAAATACAACAAAAAAAACGCTTTCGTCACATCCTCCCGATTGCGCTCTCAATCCTGGTTGTCATACTGATTATCGGACTTATACATCAGCATAATCCTCATATTTTCCGCACACCGCTAAACAAGGTGAATGAGATCCTTTCACCACAGAAAGAGAATAAGAAACCAACAACCGTATCCCCTGCGGAAATACCCGAAAACAAAAAAAAGAGGGAGGAAAAAACAACCCCTTCTCAAAGCAAACCTGCATCACCGCTCCCTCCTGCCCCTGCAGCGAGTAAAAAACAGGAGTCTGTTGATTTACGTAAAATAAAAGGATTGACGAATCCGGTTCTTCTAACAGACAGACCGGAACAAATTATCACACATACAGGTTACACCGTATCGTACAATAGCAAATGGAAAGTTGCAAATTGGGTAGGATATGAACTGACGCGCACAGAAACAGGAGGAGAAGAAAAACGGACCAATAAGTTCGTAACCGATCCACAAGTAAAAGGCGCCTCCGCTACAGACTCTGACTACAGAGGTTCAGGATACGACAGAGGACATTTAGCTCCTGCCGCCGACATGGCCTGGAGCCCCGTAGCGATGAAAGAATCTTTCTATTTTTCGAATATGACACCACAGGCTCCAAACCTAAACCGGGGAATATGGAAATCTCTGGAAGATAAAGTGCGGAAATGGGCTGACCGCGACAGCGCAATTATAATTATATGCGGTCCGGTAATGAATGACACAAGCAAGACTATCGGAAAAAATAAAGTTTTGGTACCGGCTTCATTTTACAAAGTAATACTGAGCCCTTACGGCAAAACACCTAAGGCTATCGGATTTCTATTCAAAAATGAAGGTTCGCTTCAAACTCTCGACTCGTTTGCCGTTTCGGTCGACAGTATCGAAAAACTCACCGGAATCGACTTCTTTTACCAATTGCCGGATTCGCTGGAAAGCCGGATCGAAGGGTCGTTCCAGTTGAACCAATGGTTTTGAGCCAACATTTTCGGTCGGCTTAAAAAAGAAAAAGCCCACCACACCTGCTATTACAATCATTAATATAGGATGAATATTCAGATATTTCACGACCACAAAAGCCACGATACACATCAAAATACTTTTTAGGTCGGGGAAATTCTGAATGGTCATCAATGAAAGAGCTGCCGCTGCGATCAGACCGACTATTGCCGGGCGAAGCCCCGAAAAAAGCGCTTCGATCCATTTGTTCTGCTTATATTTAATCAGCAGGCGACTCACAACCAACATCAGGATAAAAGAGGGCAGACACACGGAAAATGTAGCAATAACAGCACCCCATACCGACCCGCTGGCCACATAACCAATATAGGTAGCGCTATTTATTCCCACCGGCCCCGGGGTCATCTGCGATATTGCCACAATATCCGTAAACTGAGTGTCCGTCAGCCATGCATACTCTTCAACAACGGCATGTTGTATCAACGAAAGCATGGCATATCCGCCCCCAAACCCGAATAATCCGATTTTAAAGTACACAAAAAAAAGTTGCAGATAAATCATATTGCGTTATTCTATATTTTAAGTCTGTCTTTATTCCTTTGCAATCATACTATCGGCTTTGCAACCATCGCCGACCCAGCGAATATACAGCAACACCCATAATAATATAAACCGGCGATACCCCTGCCAACCAGATTAACAAAGCGCCGGATACCGGTATCCAGGCATTGCGCCAACTGATTTTCGCAGCTTTTGCCGTTGAAAATACAGGAATGAGAATTAATGCAACAACTGCCGGACGAATTCCATTAAAAACGGCTACCACACCCGGGAGGTCATATATTTTCGAAAAAAAAACGGCAATTGCCAGAATCATCAAAAAAGAAGGCAGCACAGTACCCAGCGTAGCCGCTATAGCCCCTTTCATTGCCCGCAACTTATTACCAGTATAGATTGAGATATTCACAGCCAATATACCCGGTAAAGATTGTGATACGGCCAATGCATCAATAAACTCTTCTTTTTCAATCCATTTTTTCTTATCAACGACTTCTTTTTCAATAATCGATATCATTGCCCATCCGCCGCCGAAAGTAAAAGATCCGATTTTAAAAAAAACGGAAAACAGCTCCCAATATATTCGTATTTTTTGCCACATATTACTTTAGAATCTTCTTATTATCAGTTCTGTCTTTCAGACAAAGATACCGAATCGGGCGGACAAACGCCATATATCCATTTCAAATATCCTTCCGGCCTAACGAGATAACCCACAGTCTTCAAAAAAATGCATCCTCTAAATTGCTTTTTCCCAAAACAATCTCCGGCAAAAGTTGAATATTTTATTTTATCTTTGCATCAATATGAAACGTATCTTTAACATTATATTTCTTTTATTGTTTGCCCTTGTGTTAAAGGGATATGCACAGGAACAAGATTTATCTGCTCCCCAATCGGGCAGTGAAGATCCATGTATTCAACACGAGGATAAGACAACCGCTTGGCGCCTGTCTCCTGCACTGGGACAGATTTTACCCACACGCCTTGACACTGCATTTTTAAATTTTTACCGAACGGATATTGAAGATTCGTTCACTACTTCTTATAACTATCTGAGTAACTTCGGATCCCCCGGCCAATCGCGTATTTATTTCGACCGGGTAGAACAACCCGATTTTCTCTTTATGGAAGCGTATGACAGGTTTAATGTTTCGCCCGAAAAGATGCGTTATTACAATACGCAGATACCGTTTACGCAGGTAGCTTATCTTACCGGAGGATCTAAGCCGAATGCAGAAGACCGCTTTAAAGCTTCGTTTGGCGGTAATATCAATCGCCGCATCGGATTAGGTGCAGCCATTGATTATATCTATGCCCGCGGATACTATAACTTTACCGGTGTTAATTCGATCAACTGGCAACTATACGGATATTATCTGGGCGACCGATATCAAATACAGGCATCTACAAATATTGCGAATTTCTCTAATCAGGAAAACGGCGGTATTTCGGATGTAAACTATATTCTAAAACCCGAAAATGTAAATGCGAACCTGTCTGATCCGAAAAATATTCCGACGAATCTGGAAAACTCGTGGAATCGCGTCAAACATAAGGATTTCTATCTGACTCAGCGCTATAGACTGGGATTTG
>JAVWBH010000318.1:0-3457 GCA_036649595.1 Bacteroidales bacterium | reverse complement strand
TCGGATGAAATTGACGGCCAATATGTAAATAACAACAAAGGCACCTATGTAGCGGCGAATGGTTATCTTGATCTGACTCCGTTTAAAGGATTCTCTTTCCGCTCTTTAATCGGCGTAATCTCTGCTAACTCAAGAACCGGCATGTTTTTCGGACCTCAGTCGATAGCCAATATAACGGCCGGTTACAGCAAGCCGCTCGCTTCTATTGACAACAACTATGACTGGAGTTATAAGTGGGAAAATATTCTTAATTACAACTTTAAGATAGCAGAGAGTCATGATATAACGCTGACCGGTATCACTTCTTGGTCGCATTTCCAGCATGAAAACAATTATTCTGCAGCACAGGGACAAGAATTAACCAGCCAATCATTCCATAATCTTGCAGCGGGTACATTAAAACAGGGATTATTATCCTCTTTTACCCAATCTCAGGCAATGTCGTATGCTGCGCGTATCAATTACAGTTATCTGGGACGTTATCTGCTGACCGTTTCAAATCGTTGGGACGGAGTTTCTCATCTTGCCGACGGCCATAAGTGGGATATGTTTCCGGCAGCCGCTCTGGGTTGGCGCATCAGTGATGAGGCATTCATGGAAAACACACAAGAATGGTTGTCAAACCTGAAATTAAGAATCGGCTACGGAGTAACGGGCAACTCGGGCGGAATGGGCCCGTATTCGTCTAAAACGAAAACACAAACATTCCCGAAACCGGTCGTGTTCGGAAATGCATCCGCACCGGTTATCCAGTATGACGCGCCTTATGAGAACCCGAATATCGGCTGGGAGAAATCATATAATACGAATATCGGGATTGATGCCGGATTTTTAAACGGGCGCATTGACATGGCTTTGGATATTTATCATACCAAGACAAAAGACCTTCTGTTTAAAAGACAACTCCCTATTACCGCCGGGGTTACCATGTGGGGACGACCTATCACCATGTGGCAAAATATAGGTGAAACGAGCAATAAAGGGATTGAGTTAATGCTGAATACCCGAAATATTATTCAGAAAAATTTTACATGGGCATCGGTTCTGACCTTTACCGCAAATAAAGAGAAAATCGAAAAATTACCGGACGGGGATTTAATCAGTGAATCTTTATTTTTAGGAAAACCGTCAAGGGCGTTCTATGATTATAAATACCTGGGGATCTGGAAAGAAAATGAAGCCGAAACGGCAGCTTTGTACGGATGTGTGCCTGGCGATATTAAACTGGCTACAAATCCGGTTATTACCAAAGATGAAAATGGGAATGAGGTCAGTGACAACGGAGTACACAAATACAGCGACAAGGATAAAATGTTTCTGGGGGCAAAAACACCCGACTGGTATTTGGGATTTCAGAACAACTTTACGTTTTATGACTTTGATGCGAGTATTTTCATGATGCTCCGTGTAGGACAGACGTTAAAAAGCGACCTGATCACCCGTTATAATCCTACTACCAGCACCGTAAACTCACCATCCGGCATCGATTATTACACACCCGAAAACCAGAATGCTTATTTGCCGCGGCCGGGTATCCATGGCAGCATGTCGGAATATTACGGATTCGGATCATTGGCTTACCGCGACGGATCATTCCTCAAAATAAAGAATATAACCTTAGGTTATACATTACCCAAAAAAGTGCTGAATGCCATTAAAATGGAAAAGATCAGATTTTATGCAACTGCCTATAACCCGTTGATCTGGGCTTTCGACAGCGAATTGAAAGGACAGGATCCGGAACGAAACGGCTCGGATAACTTTCCGCTCACGAAAGAATTCGTATTTGGCGTAAACATAACATTCTAATTATTTTATCCTCGAAAAATCCAGACAAATCAAATCGCCATAACTCACTTAAGTTTGAGATACCCGACAAAAGGTATATAAATGGCACATTTGACTTTGATGTTAAAAATTAAAAGATATACAAATGAAATTCAATAAAACCATATCGGCCATTACACTGATGGCTTGCCTAGGAGTATCCTCCTGTTCGTTAGACGAGTTTAATCCCTCAGGCTCTACCATGGAGATCCTGATGAAAAATAAAAGCGGATACCAAATGGCCATTAACAACTGTTACTTCGGTTTGCAACGCTACTTTTATGGTAAAAACAATATGATGTTATTAACCGAAGGAGGTACCGACTTGTGGACATCCCGCCAGAATGCAAAAACCTACGAAGGATATTTTAAATATGGCATGGGGGCTCAGATTTCACTGAATTTGGCTAAAGACCAATGGAATGGCGCCTACGACGGTATCGGAGCCTGTAATCTGTGTATACAGAAAGTTGGCGACGTGGTAGATTTTAAATCAGAAGAAGAAAGAAACGCGCTGGTGGCGGAAGCACATTTCATGAGAGGGTTGTATTATTTTTTCCTTGTCGAACAATTTGGCGCAGTAACACTTAATATGACTTTACCCGTAAGTGTGGATTTAGCTCCGGTAAAAACCGCACCGCTGGAGATCTATAAGCAATGCATATTGCCGGATCTGGAATTCGCCTCGCAATGGCTGCCCGTATCCCGTCCGGGACAGGAAGGCCGCGCACTGCGCAAATCGGCCATGGGGCTGCTGGCAAAGGCTTATCTGCAAACAAAAGAATACGGATGCAACGATTATATCCAGTCTTCTCTGGATATCTCTAAAAAACTTATCGAAGATTGCGAAGGGGGCGGTGCTTCTTACGGAACATACCTCTATTCCGATATTGCCGATGTATTTGCCGATGCCAATAATCTTGAAAATAAAGAATCGCTTTATTCGGTTGCCTTTTCACAGGAAGGCGGGAGTACCAATCTTTGGCAGCATAACATGGATTATCAATTATTCTATTGCAACGTAGCCAAATTTCCGGCTATCCAGACCAATGGCCATCAAATGGAAATCGGACGTCATTCTAACGGGCTGTTTATGCCGTCGAAATACCTGATGGATTTATATGTAAATGCTGACGGCTCTTTAGATCCGCGTTATAATGTTTTTTTCCAAACAGAATGGACTTCGACAAACGATTATACATGGGGAGAAGACAATATAAAAATGTACGACCGCACTTCGGATGTCACTACCGCTACGACATTGAAAAAAGGAGAAACTGTTGTCAGAATCATACGGCCGGAAGAAAGTGATTACGAAACATTGGTTTCACAAAAGCTCTCCTCTCCTACTTTGCTGATTGATTTCCGGGACATTTACAATTCGGATAAAACGATAAAGATGACTTACAAGCGGGTGAATGACGGTACCGAAGCCGAAAATCCGTTCTATTTTTTCTATCCGTCGCTAAATAAATACAACAGCAGCAATTTTGTAGAAATCAATGCCTCCAAAAACAGATTTGCCTGTGATGCATCTTCTATCACGATGCGAATGGCAGAGATTTACCTGCTGGCAGCCGAAGCCGATTATTATTTAGGCGGATCGCAAAGCGCAAATTACCTGAATAAG
>JAVWBH010000317.1:0-3462 GCA_036649595.1 Bacteroidales bacterium | reverse complement strand
ATTTATGCTGTAAATATAATAAAATCAATATATTTCAATACTTACATCGGATTTTTATCATAAAAAAAGAGATTTTTTTGATAAATAATTAGATAAAACTTCGCTTTACAGGGGTCGGGACGTGATCGGATCTACTCTTCGGTCGTTTTTGAACATATTGGGATTGAAAAACATTCTAAAAAAAACGAGTGGTTTATGAATGCTGTTTCTTTACAAAAGATGGCTCCCGAAAGAGTCTTTGTTGCTTCTTCCTTAAAATACCGGTTAGAAAATGACTGGGTGGTTTACCGGATGCAAGCATCTTTACGTACCCGTTATAATCTTGCATTGGAAGAGGCCTGCCGGATCAGCATTGAATTGCAAAAACCGCTTAAAGTGATTTACCATCTGAATGCCGATTTTCCGGAAGCAAACTACCGACATTTTAATTTCTTGGGACAAGCTCTTGCCGGGATTTCCGATACGTTGAGTCGGCATCAGATTGTTTTTGAACTGGTTGCCGGCGATTTTGAAGCGGCTATGCATGAAGCCGGGCGTAAAGCCGTTTGTTTGGTTACAGACCGCGGCTACTTGCGCATACACCGCGAGCAACTTCGGTGGTTGCGTGAAAATATGGAATGTCCTGTTATTGAAGTAGAAGATAATCTGGTGGTTCCGATTGAGTCTGCTTCTCCCAAAGCCGAATGGGCAGCCCGTACGTTACGCCCGAAAATAAATGCAAAAGCCGGTTATTTTTCGCAGTATGCCGGGTTGCCGTCTGTTTTAACTCCCTGGCCGGCTCTGGTAGCTGCCGATCATCGGCAAAATGAGCAGGTCCTGGCTCAGATCTTACAAACCGTTCGGCAAAAGCACTACCTTGCTCCGGTTGCCCTGATAGGCGGCGAACAGACAGCCGCGCAACTGTTGAATAGTTTTCTGTCCGAAAAGATAGCCGCATACGACAGCGACCGGGCTATTCCGGCCCGGCAAGGTACTTCCCGTTTAAGTGCTTACCTGCATTTCGGAATGATCTCTCCGGTTGAAATTTATGGTAAGGCGGCATTATTGCCCTGTGCCGCGGCGTTTTTAGAGCAGTTGCTTGTCCGTCGTGAACTGGCTCATAATTTTATATATTATACTCCTCGTTACGATACATTTTCCGCTGTGCCTTCTTGGGCGGCGCTCAGCCTCAAGAAACACGCTTCCGATCCGCGCCCCCGGGTTTATCCCTTGTCGGTACTGGAAGAAGCCGGCACCCACGATCCTTACTGGAATGCCGCCATGCGCGAGATGATTCAAACCGGATACATGGAAAATACGATGCGTATGTACTGGGGTAAGAAAATCATAGAATGGACAGAGACACCCGAAGAGGCTTACCTCCGTATTTTGTATCTGAATAATCGTTATTTCCTCGACGGCCGCGATGCAAATTCCTTCGCAGGTGTCGGATGGTGCTTCGGGCTTCATGATCGTCCGTGGCAGGAGCGGCCGGTATTTGGAATGATTCGCTATATGAATGAAACGGGATTACGCCGAAAACAAGATATGAATCTCTATATTGACCGATTTTAAAAATCACTTTTCTATCTTTGCGTCGATAATGTATTACCCCGTAAGGAGGGCAGTAAATGCTGTGCCTTACATGAATGAATTTTCGAATGAGAAAGATCATAGGATGGCTTACCGTCGTATTAGTTGTGTTTGCTGCGGGAAGTTGTAGCTGCCGTAGTCAGAAAGAGGTGGAAAAGAAAACGGTTAAAATTCGTCATTTTGGAAATTACCGGAAGGTTTTTAATGATCTGAATGCAAAACATATTGCATCTGCGAAAAAATGGGGCGTTCCGGTTGTTGATTCGCGTGAAGATGCCGAAAAGCACCGCAGTAAATTGAAAGAGATCGAAAGTTGCGATTTGTATAAGATCGATAAACTTACTCATTCGATTCCTTATTTGGTGCCCCGCGCAAAAGATCTGCTGGAGGATATCGCGCAAAGCTTTCAAGACTCGCTCGCTTCGCAAGGGGTTGGCGGATATCAGATTATTGTAACGAGTGTGTTGAGATCGAATGCCGATATTAAGAAATTACGGCGCGGAAATGGTAATGCCAGTCAGAATTCGGCACACCGCTACGGCACGACCATTGATATTTCGTATGCCCGGTTTAACCGGATCGAGTCAGACTACCCGCATGAGATTCCCACCGAGCATTTGAAGCACCTGTTGGCAGAAGTGCTTCGCGACCAGCGGAAAAAAGAGAAATGTTATGTCAAATATGAGGTTAAACAGGGATGCTTCCATATTACTGTAAGATAATTGTTTACCTTTGCAATCCGAAATTAGGAGGATGTTTTTCAGGTAGTACCTCCCGAAATGATTTAATAAATAACAGAAAACAAGCGTGCAGCGATATTTTATTTACCTTGCTTATAATGGCGCAGCTTATCATGGCTGGCAGAATCAACCCAATGCAATCAGTGTACAACAGTGTATCGAAGAGTCTTTGACAATGATTCTCCGAACCCCAACCGCTATCGTCGGGGCCGGGCGTACCGATACCGGCGTACATGCATCGTTGATGGTAGCCCATTTTGACGTGGAAGAGCCGTTAGCCGACTGTGTTCAGTTTGCCGACCGGTTAAACAGGGTATTACCCAAAGATATTGCCATTCATAAAATTGTAGCTGTAACAGCAGATGCCCATGCCCGCTTTGCCGCTACCTCACGTACCTATAAATATTATGTCACCACTTGTAAAGATCCTTTCCTGGGCGATTTTCGTTGCCGGGTAAGGGGTGAATATGATATTGATAAAATGAATGAGGCTGCCCGTATTTTATTCGAATACATTGATTTTACCAGTTTTTCACGCCTGCATACCGATGTGAAAACCAATAACTGCCAGATTATGGAGGCTTATTGGGAAAAAACGGGTGATTCGGATATGGTATTTACCATCAAAGCCGACCGGTTTTTACGGAATATGGTACGTGCCATTGTCGGAACTTTATTACAAGTAGGCCGCGGAAAATTGTCATTGGATGATTTTCGCCGTGTCATCGAACAAAAAGACCGCTGTAAGGCGGGCGATTCTGCCGTGGGGCAGGCTCTGTTTCTGGTGGATATCGAATATCCGTCAGAACTGTTTTTAGACTAATTCTTCATCCGTTATGTGGTTATATCTTGCTTTTCTCTCAGCAGCGTTGCTGGGTTTCTATGACGTGTTTAAAAAAGTGTCGCTGGACAAGAACGCCGTTATACCGGTACTTTTTCTGAATACCGTATTCTGTTCGTTGATTTTTCTGCCGGTAATTATAGCTTCGTACGTTTGGCCGGAAGCGATGCAACAAACAATTTTTTATGTGCCGCCAGCTTCTCTGCATACGCATCTGTTTATTATTCTCAAGTCATTTATTGTTTTGTCGTCATGGCTTTTCGCGTATTTTGCGCTTAAGAACCTTCCTATAACAATTGCTTCGCCAAT
>JAVWBH010000316.1:0-3467 GCA_036649595.1 Bacteroidales bacterium | reverse complement strand
TATGAAATTAAGAATCTGTTTATACCGAGCCCTGTTATCCTGTTTTCTTTTCGTCGGGCTGCCCTTGAAAGCAGATACCGGAATAGAAAAAACAACTTTTCTGGAGATGGAGGCGATCGCCTTTCAGGCAGGAGGATATGAAGCCATCCTGATACCGGGAATGGGCGCTTCGGTGGTACGGCTTTATCACCGCGAAAAGCATATCAACATCTTGCGTACGCCTACTGCGGCCGAAGCAGAAACATTCCGGAAACGTCCGCAGATATTCGGCACTCCCCTCCTTTTTCCGCCCAATCGCATTGCCGACGGCACCTATACCTATCACAACCGAACCTATCGTCTGCCCATCACCCTGGCAAAGCAGAACTGCCACCACCATGGTGATTTGAAATCGCAGCCGTTTGCCGTCACCCGTTTATCAAAACAGCGTAATGAAGTGCTCATAGAAGCAGAATACCGCTCCGACTCATGCTCGGACGCTATTTTTCGTTATTTTCCGCATCCTTTCATTTGCAGGATGACACTGCGTCTGTCGGCCCGGGGATTAACCCAGACCGTAACGTTTATCAATACAGGAGATGAACCGATGCCTGTCGGAATGGGATATCACACCCCGTTAATGGTACCCTTCGAGCCGGGCACAGGCGATTATCGGATGTGGCTATCGGCAGGCGACGAATGGGTGCTCAACGAACGCTTTCTCCCTACCGGTAAAACGATACCCCTCAATGACACCTTGTCTTTATTGCGTACAGAAGGGATCGCCCCACTCGCTTTTCCGTATGAGAAAGCACTGGCTAACAAGCCATTGATCCGAAACGGCAAAATATACAACGGAGCGATCATCACCAACACAGAAACCGGTAATACGCTTTATTATGAAGTAGATAAACAGTTCCGCCACTGGACGCTGTGGAATAACGGCGCAAAAGGAGATTACGTATGTCCTGAACCGCAGACGTGGGCCATCAATGCACCAAATCTCTCTGTGCCGGCCGAAATAAGCGGATTTCAAGCGGTCGGACCCGGCGAGAGCTGGAGCGCCACCACGCATCTATACCTTGAATTCAGGTAAAAAGCATTTTAAGAACGCCCAGCGAACGGATCTCTTTCAGGTCGGGCAGATGCAAACGAAAATAAAGCACGATATGGTCTAACAGCACTACCCGCTGCTCTCTGCTGAAATGGTAAGAGGCCATCGTACTAAACTGCATGGAAAGTACGGCCTGAAGGAGATGTGCTTCGCGCGAATCGAGATACCATGAATGATCCGGGACGCGCCCTGTAAAGCATCCTTCCATCATGTCAAAGCAGAAACCCTCCTGGTATGATTCCCGATTGATCCGGAATCCTAAGAATTCAGATATCTTCAACAAAAACACCAGATGGAAATTCGCTTTTCCGTCTTCCAGTAAGTCATACAATTCGATACCGTCGAGCAAAAATTGATACAGGTGCTGGTTCTGTTCTTGTTCGCGAACCACCCGACTCAATACTTCTGCTAAGAAAAGTACGACTGCATTTTTTACCGGATCCGCATAGAGATTCATGCAGACACGCGCTACCCGGGCCTCTGCTATTTTCTGAATTTCTCTGCCGGGGGTATGTTCAACCTCCATTTCAAGTACGGTAAACGGAACAAACAGCGATTTAGCCAACTTGCTCCTCTTGGATCTTGTATTGGGTACGGCATATGTTACCCGGCCAAAACGCGCTGTATAGATATGTACAAAAGAGGTTTTGTCATTGTAGGGAATCATTCCGAAAACAATCCCGTGGGTCTTCTCGCGTATCATGATGATGAAGTATTTATACAAAAATAGGCAGTTTCCTATATATAATATAGTAGAAACTGCCCGTTTTAATCGTACCTCCGCCGGGAATCGAACCCGAATCTAAAGTTTAGGAAACTTTTGTTCTATCCATTGAACTACAAAGGCTTTTTGCGCATATAATCAATTTGGCTAACAAATGTTCGCCACTGCAAAAATAGAATAAAATAGTCCTCTTCCATATTCCATTGCCCGCTTTTTTAATACGCATCCCTTATTTTGACCTAATCCGGACTGTTTTTCTATCTTCTTCGGGCTATTTTTCATGCTCCCGAAAGATACAGACAGGCTGCCTGTCTGGATATATAGCCCTGATCAAACTGAAAAGCATGATATTCTTTCATATCATTTGGGTTACCGATAATCAGGAGAGGATGTGCCAAAAATAGAATTTCTTTATTTCTAAATTCCTGATCCATTAAAATCCCATTGTTATTACCCCTTTTATTTCTTTATATAGGAGATTTTCAAAAAGGGTATAGGGATTCTTAAATATTACACATTAAATGGGGCATCTCGGGCAAACTCCGCAGAGAATAAATAAACCGTTCGGGATAGTATCAGAGTCGGAGAATGATTTTTACCTTTGTACCTATATTTATTATCGCTATGGAAGAATTAACTCTGACCACCCCTTCACTTTTATTCTCGGCTGTGTCTTTGATCATGCTGGCCTACACGAACCGGTTTATTTCTTATGCACAACTGGTGCGTAATCTGGCCCTCGATTATGAACAGCACCCCTCGCCCGATCTGGAAGCACAGATCTCAAATTTACGGAAACGTCTTTACTTAATCCGGCTGATGCAGGTATTGGGTATTGTAAGTTTGTTTCTTTGTGTGGTAACAATGCTGCTTATTTATGTAGGATTTCATAATGTTGCCGTATATATTTTCGGATTAGGGATGTTTTCTTTGATCGCTTCCCTGGGAGTTTCTATTCAGGAGATCACAATTTCGGTCAAGGCACTGGAAATACATTTGAGCCGTATTGAGACAAAAAGCCAGAAATAGGTTATATTTTTAACTGTTTTTCGTCAATAAAGCTAAACAAAAACAGTAAAATGAAGAAAAAATGATGTTTTCGTGATTTTTTTCATGCAATTGTTTGGTGATTTCAGAAACAGCCTCTATATTTGCACTCGCAATCGGGAAGCAAGCCTACTGACAGAGAAACACTGACAAACAAAGCAAATCCTGAAAGCCCATTATGGTCCATTCGTCTATCGGTTAGGACGCCAGATTTTCATTCTGGAAAGAGGGGTTCGATTCCCCTATGGACTACGAATAACAAAAAAATTAAATAGATTAGTCGAGATGGCAAATCACAAATCATCAATCAAAAGAATCAGACAAACGCATACTAGAAATCTGCGCAACAGATATTATGGTAAAACAACCCGTAATGCGGTTCGTAAATTGCGTGCAATGTCAAACAAAGAAGAAGCTGTTACACTTTACGGAACTGTAACTAGCATGTTGGATAAACTAGCTAAGAAAAATATTATCCATAAAAACAAAGCGAACAACTTGAAATCTAAGTTGGCTCTATTTGTTAACAAAATGGCTTAATAAATAGCATACAATGGTCCATTCGTCTATCGGTTAGGACGCCAGATTTTCATTCTGGAAAGA